>DCIJ01000059.1:0-1700 GCA_002315945.1 Lachnospiraceae bacterium UBA1729
ACTTCCCTAAGGGGAATTTCTGAAGAACTGACAAAAAAATCTGAGACAATAACACATAGAACGGTTGGTAAGCAGGTGGCATATTTATGCAATAGCTTTGCCTTTTATAAAATCAGAAGATATGATCTGCACGGAAAAAAATATCTTTCAACGAATGAAAAGTATTATCTTGCAGACCATTCCTTTAGATATGCAAAACATGGAAACCGAAATCCTGACTATGGAAGAATGCTTGAAAATATTGTTGCAATTGAATTGTTAAGACGAGGATTTGAAGTATATACTGGGGCGTTGTACAAAAAAGAAATCGACTTTGTGGCAATTCGACATGACAAAAAAATATTCATACAGGTTTCAAACAGCCTTGAAGAGGAAGAAACAAGAAACAGGGAACTGTCTCCTTTGATAAGTGTGAAAGAAGCATATCCTAAAATTGTGATTACCAGGACCGGATATGAGCCATATGATATTGATGGAATTAAAATTATAGATATAGCAGATTGGTTATTGGAAGAATAAAAAAGATTGATGTATCCATTTGTATGATGTATTCGTTTTTGGATACAATTGTACACCTGTGTACATATTTAATCCCTGTGTACATATTTAATCCCTGTGTACATATTTAATCTCAGGTAACCTCGTTGAGACGGTGTGCCTATTGGTTAACCGAAATGCAAAACAAAGCTGATTTTAAGGGAATGGATTTTAGCCTGTACCTTTAACAGGATTTTTGCGTGCTTTTAGACGGATTTTTTCATTGATTTTTTGTATATAAAGTAATAATATATTCCGACAAGCAAAATGGAATGAAAAGAGGAGTATGTTATGAATTGGAATGCAATGTTCTTTGTTAACAGCATTCTGTTAGGTGTTGGTCTTGCGATGGATGCTTTCTCCGCATCGATGGCGAATGGCCTGAATGAACCTGATATGAAAAAACGCAGAATGTTTGTTGTAGCTGGAGTGTTTGCAGGATTTCAGGCAGCTATGCCCATGATTGGATGGATATGTGTCCATACAGTGGTGCAGTATTTTAGTGCATTAGAAAAAGTTGTACCCTGGATTGCGCTGATTTTACTGTCCTATATTGGCGGCAAGATGCTGATGGATGGAATCAAGAATGACTGTGATGAATGTGAGACGGCTGTTCTATCCATAGGAGCTCTGTTGATGCAGGGAATTGCGACCTCTATTGATGCCCTGTCTGTAGGATTTACTATCGCAGATTATGGACTGCTTATGGCAGTTGTCTGTGTCTTGATTATTTCGATTGTAACTTTTGTAATATGTATGACAGGACTTAAGATAGGGAAGAAAGTAGGAACAAGTCTTTCTGGCAAGGCAAATATTTTTGGAGGAGTTATCCTTATTCTAATTGGAATAGAGATATTTATTACAGGGCTGGTTTAGAATTTGCGAGTTGCCTGACTAGCATGGGTTTAAGCTTTTGGAACAAGCTTCTTCCTTTGGGACAAGCTTCTTCCTTTGGGACAAGCTTCTTCCTTTGGGACAAGCTTCTTCTTTTGGGACAAGCTTCTTCTTTTGGGACAAGCTTCTTCTTTTGGGACAAGCTTCTTCCTTTGCACTAATTAGGCGATTTTGAATAGGTTCACAAAGTGTGTACACCTCCAAAAAGAACTGAAAAGAGGTGTCGCTTACATATTTAGTTTGAAAACTGCGATTCCTGTAATCATGGC
>DCIJ01000059.1:1834-5321 GCA_002315945.1 Lachnospiraceae bacterium UBA1729
AAGAGGTGCCGCTTACATATTTAGCCAGAAAACTGCGATTCCTGTAAACGTGGTACCAGAGAATAAGTGCGGTACCAGAGAATAAGTGCGGCACCAGAGAATAAGTGCGGCACCAGAAAATAGTAGAAAAATCTGAGGCGACGAACAAAATGATTTTATATATAAATGCGTGTGTTAGAAAAGAATCCAGAACAAATAGAATTGCAAAAGCCTTGCTTGAAAAACTAGAGGAAAATGAAAAACCAGGCGCATACGAAAAACCAGGCGCATATGAAAAACCAGGTGCATATGAAAAATCAGGCGCATACGAAGAATTGGAATTGTCGAAAATGGGTCTATCACCTCTGGATGAGGAAGCACTGAATAGAAGGTCTGCGCTAATATCAGCTAATGCTTATGATGACAAAATGTTTGATCTGGCAAAACAGTTTTCTCAGGCGGATATCATTGTGATAGCTGCTCCACATTGGGACCTGTCATTCCCGGCAATATTGAAGACATATATTGAAAATATATATGTTACAGGGATTGTATCAAGATATGATGAGAATGGGAGACCTGAAGGACTGTGTAAGGCACGGAAGCTGTATTATGTCACAACTGCAGGTGGCCCATTGGTGGATGAGTTTGGATATGGATATATTCATGAATTAGTGACATGCTATATGGGTATAAAGGAAACTCAGCTAATTAAGGCTGAGATGCTGGATATAATAGGAATGGATGTAGAGAAAATTGTTAGTGACACAATAAATGATATTGTGTTGTAGATATGAGGATGGATTGAGAGGTCAAAATAACCTCCGCTTCCATCCTCTATTTTATTATGAAGGCTTAGCCGGTGGAGTAGTACCATCTGGTGGGGTAGTTCCATCTGGTTTGTCTGGTGGTGTAGTTCCGTCAGGTGGGTTGCCATTAGGTGGAGCACCTGTTGGCTTGTCACCACTATTTCCATCAGACGAAGTGCTTCCATCGGGAGAATTTCCGCCAGGTTTCTGGCCGTCCTTATCGGGTGGAGTAGTACCATCAGGTGGAGTAGTACCATCAGGTGGAGTCTGTCCATCAGGGGGATTTCCAGGCTGACCACTGCCTTCGGGATATGTGAATTCAATTGCCTCGCCAGTACTCTTGGTTCCCTCTTCATAGGTATTTCCGTCCACTGTCAGAGTATATCCATTGAGGTCAATGGAGTCGGTCTCACAGGTTAGTGACTTTATACTTGAGTCCCCTGTGAGCTTCCATTTAGAATCCCCACTTATCTCAACGTATGTTTCGCCCTCTGATAGAATTTTACCCTCAAAGGTAGATCCATCCTGAAGATACAGATTTAATTTTGATATTTCATCCACATTTATGCAGCCTGCAAGATTCTGATTGGTGGCATTGAAGTTCACCTGTCCGCCATTGCTGCCCTCATTGCCCCAGCCGGCTTTTTCAATTCTTAACAAATCATCACTGGCATAGTTCAATGTTACATTTTCCAAGTTAATGTCAGCTACAGTATTTGTGACAAAAAACATTCCCTCATTGAGAGAAGTGAGACTTCCGCCCCTCATATTAAAAGAAGCAGCGCCCTGATCAGCATCACCCGACATGGACTGATAAATCATAACAGCCTGATATACGTCAGATTTGTCTGAGTGCTTACTGGTATTTTTTCCGGTTGCATCTACATTCTCCAGAGTTACAGAATTTTTCCCCTCCACAACTACAGCCTGAGAAATATCTGAGTAAAGTGTGGCATTTTTTACGGTAATATTTGCGGTTGAATATATAGCAGGGGAACCTGAACCGTAACTTGAGAAGCTGCCACCCTCAACATTCATAATTCCGCCACCGCGGTCTGACCTGATAGCGGCACTGGATCCGCCCTGAGTTGTAACTGTCAGATTTGACGCATTCAGTTCACCGCCTCCGGTAACCATTATGCCACCTGAATTATTGCTGGTTGTATCGATTATGGAATCAGAAATGTTAACAACAGTTCCCTCTCCGTATGAAAATACCGCATTTGCATGGGAGCCATCTGTAGCAATTTTTGAATTAGTGATTGTGAGCTGGCCACCGTTCTCTGCATATACAGCAGCATTTGTTCCGTAAAAATCGGCCTCGTCACCCTCACTGTCCCCTGTTTTGGTAACAGATACATTGTCATAGCTTGCTTCCTCACCACTTACTGAGATGGCATGGCCATCTGACATGCTATTGGTATAGACCTCACCGGAAGCATTTTCTGCAGCCTCTATAAGAGATGAGTTGATACTCCCGGAATTCTCATCCGAGCTTTCAATTCCTGTTGAAGTATTGCCACAGCCTGTCAATACGACACATAATCCGAGCAAAATTATTCTTGTAGTTCGTTTCTTCATATCGTCTCCTTATCATTTTTGTTGAAAAATAGAATAAAATAATTCCGTGTATTATCTGTGAAAAAAATGAGTTTCAATTGTGAAATGAGCATTACGCATATGTGAAAATGTGTACAGAGTGTAGTAAAAATGGTGAAAACAATATCACTTTTTCGACAATTGTGACAAAACGACGACAAATAGGAAAAAAACTTGCACGTACAGTCCTTCGTTTGATAGATTAGCATCAGATAAAAAAGTAACACGTTTACATATATTTTTTTGACTTCCCAAAGGGGAGAAGGGACTATTTATGAGAAAGAAAGCTATCAGCAAAACTGTAAAAAAAGCTATTGTATGGGCTACAACCTTTATGATGACTTTTTCACCAATTTTTCAGGATATGACAACACTGGTTGTATATGCTGATGAAGATGATTCTAACGAAGAGAGTCACAGCGAGGATCGTGAAGAAAGCCATAGCGACAGCGATTCTGGTCACAGCGACAGCAACCACTCTTCAGATGATGGACATTCATCTGATTCTTCAGATAATCATAAGGATTCAACAGAGGACAGCAAATCAGATGCTGACCATGAGGAAAATGTGCATGAGCATACTGAGGAGCGCACCGAAGTTTCTATCACAACTAAGGATGAGGATGGTAATGAAGTATCCAGCACAACCGATTCTGAAGGTGACGCTTATACACAGGAAGATGGCGAGACAGCAGGCTCATTAGACAGGACAGAGACTGTTACTAAAGTTGCAGATGTTGAGACACATTATCATGTAAAGGTGGATGAAAACTACCTTACGGATGATGATGGAAATCTTGTAGAGGTTTCAGCTGACAGTGAAATTAAAGAGGTAATGACCTACGAGAAAGAGGAAAGTGATGGCACAACTGTCACTGTCGAAATCTCTAAGGAAGAAGAAGGAAATGTTGTATACGGATACTTTGACGAGCAGGGCGCATTCGTTGAAGTAAAAGATAACTTGGATCAGACTGAAGTTGAAGTAAACAAGTACATTCTTGTAAATGACGAAGTTAAGTTAGTTAAAACTGTATACACAGTTGAAAACCTTAATGCTGCTGAGACCACAGATGAAAAGGGAATTACCACAGGTCATGAGA
>DCIJ01000081.1 GCA_002315945.1 Lachnospiraceae bacterium UBA1729
TGATGAGAACAGATATATAGAAGCTCTTAATAAAGTCTCTGTAAAGACAAAAGATGAAATTAATGCAGCTGCCGGGTTACTGGGCGATGTAATTAATATGTTTGTCAGAAGCAGTTACTTGCTCAGTAAGGATGAAGGAATAGTTGGTGGAATAAGAGAGAATATTGAAAAAGCCACCGCTCAGATAGCAGTAGTAAATGAGTGCTCAAAACAGATAGGAGCTTTTGGTAGCAGACAGAAGATACTTTCGTTAAATGCTTCAATTGAAGCTGCACGTGCAGGAGATGCGGGAAAAGGATTTGCGGTTGTTGCTACAGAGGTACAAAAGTTGGCAGATGGTATGAGCCAGGCAAGCTTTGATATTAATAAAGCATTAAAAGAGCTGACTACTACAGTAAATTCATTAAATAAGTAAATTGCAAAGGTACTGGGAAACCGGTACCTTTTTGTAGGAGTAGATAATAGTCTGTGGAAAGAATATTAGCAAATAGAAATAAAGATAAACCGGAAAAAAGAGTGGAAAAGGTACCAAGAGACCTGGAGCGTTTTGTAAAAGCGCAGGAAAGAACCTTTGATAAAGCCATGGAAGAGATGAAAAGTGGTGCCAAGTGGGGACATTGGATGTGGTTCATATTTCCCCAGTTGTTAGGATTAGGGCACAGTGAGATTGCACAGTTCTATGGAATCAGAGATATGAAGGAAGCTAAGGATTATCTGAGGCATCCTGTTTTAGGAAGAAGACTTGTTGATATCTGCAGGGTTGTGCTCTTATATGAGGGAAATGATGCAACATTAATATTCGGATATCCGGATAACCTGAAGCTCCAGTCCTGTATGACACTTTTTCACAGAGCCGCTCCTGAAGTGAAGATTTTTCAGGCTGTGCTTGCAAAATTTTTTGGTGGAAATGAAGATTATAAAACACTTGAGATGCTGGGAATTGATCCAAGAGTACGTCCATTAGAGGTTAAGATATAATGAAATATAAAGTAACAAACAATTTAGACAAATTTGATTTTAAAGACTTTGATTTAAATGAAATAGCTCTGGAAAAGGATAGTTTAAGAATTGAAATGGCAGGTGGAATAGCCAGGTACAATAATCCCTGTAACGAAAAGTATGTTGACTGTTATATTGCAGAGACAGAACTGAGATTTCTTAATCCTTCTATTGATAGATTTTTTCTGGAGGGAAGTAAATACTATAACGCGAATGACGTTCTCATAGAAGAAATTCCGGATAAAGAACTGTCAGAGTTAGAATACCAGTCAAAATTAAAATCCTTTAACAATTCTCGGCTATTCTACATTGAAGGAGTCGAAAAAGAAGAAAATAAATATAAGTGTCAGATTAGTATCGACACAGAATCAGAAGAAACCTATTGGATAGTAGTTTCCTGTGAAAAAGTGGTAATTGGCTGGGATAGATTTATGAACAGGGTAGCGCAGTAAAAAAGGAGGAAGACATGGAAAATTTTGTATTTCACACACCAACTAAAGTGTATTTTGGAAAGGGAGAAGAGCTAAAGGTTGGAAAACTGATTTCAGAGTATGATGCAAAAAAGGTGCTTATTCATTATGGTGGAGGAAGTGCTGTAAAAAGCGGACTGATTGATACCGTAAAGAAATGTCTGGATGCAGAAGGAATAGCTTATGTAGAATTAGGCGGAGTTCGTCCTAATCCTGAGTTGGGACTGGTAAGAAAAGGAATTGAGCTGTGCAAAGAAGAAGGAGTTGACTTTATTCTGGCAGTAGGTGGTGGCTCCGTTCTGGATTCATCAAAGGATATCGCAAATGGAGTAGCTAATCCAGAGGTTGATGTATGGGACTTTTCATTGAAAAAAGCAACCCCGGAAAAGACTCTTCATAAGGGGGCAATTCTTACACTGGCAGCAGCCGGTTCTGAAATGTCAAACTCCTGCGTAATAACAGATGAAAAGAATGGTGCAAAGAGAGGCTACGGCTGCCAGGCAAACAGAATGGACTTTGCAATAGAGAATCCTGAGCTTACTTACACAGTAAGTAAATATCAGACAGCCTGTGGAGCTGTAGATATTGCTATGCATACAATGGAGAGATATTTTGATCTAGGAGAAGATACATATTTAACTGACGCAATTGCGGAAGCAGTTATTAAATCAACAATTAAGGCTGGTAAAGATGCTTATAACAATCCTGAAGACTATGTAGCAAGGGCTAATATGATGTGGGCATCCTCACTTGCTCATAATGACTTAACCCATGTAGGAAGAAAATTCATTCTGGTTGTGCATCAGTTAGAGCATGAAATGAGTGGAATGTATCCAGAAATTGCTCACGGAGCAGGCTTAGCTGCGCTGTGGTGCAGCTGGGCAAGATATGTATATAAATCATGTCCGCACAGATTCCAGAAATGGGCAGTAAATGTCTGGAACGTTGAAACAGATTTTGAACATCCTGAATATTCCATTGAAAAAGCTATTTCTATGCAGGAAGAATATTACAAGAGTATTGGAATGCCCACTAATTTAAAAGAGCTTGATATTAAGGAAGAAGATTTAGAGCCATTAGCATTAAATTGCAGTATGAATAAGCAGAGAGTCCTTCCTGGATATAA
>DCIJ01000011.1:0-790 GCA_002315945.1 Lachnospiraceae bacterium UBA1729
AGCCCTTTGTTGGGGTGAATGGATCGGGAAAACACAATAACTGGTCTCTTTGTACCGATAATGGAATGAATCTGCTGGAGCCGGGGGACACTCCTAACAAGAATATTCAGTTCCTGTTAGTACTGGCATGTATCCTTAAGGCTGTTGATACTCATGCAGATTTGTTACGTCATAGTGCTTCTGATGTAGGTAACGACCAGAGACTTGGTGGCTTTGAGGCACCACCGGCTATTATCTCTGTATTCTTAGGTGATCAGCTGGAGGATGTGGTTCGTCAGCTGGTTGAGACAGGCGAGGCTGCAACTCTCAAAGAGGGTGGCAAGCTGGAGACAGGTGTATCTACTCTGCCTGACTTGGACAAGGACGCAACAGACAGAAACAGAACATCTCCTTTTGCATTCACAGGAAATAAATTTGAATTCAGAATGGTAGGTTCTGCTGACTCTATTGCAAGTCCTAATATTGTGCTGAATGCTATTACAGCAGAAAGCTTCTGCGAAGCTGCCAATATTCTTGAAAAAGCTCAGGCTGAGGGTCAGTTTGACATAGCAGTTCATGACCTGATTAAGGAATATTTTACAAAGCATCAGAGAATTATTTTTAACGGAAATGGTTATGCTGATGAGTGGGTAGCTGAAGCTGAACGTCGTGGACTTCCTAATATCAAGTCCATGGTTGAGGCTTCTGGCGCTATTACCAAGCCCAAGGCTGTTAAGCTCTTTGAAGAGTTCCATATTTTCACAAGAGTTGAGCTTGAATCCCGTGAAGAGATTCTCTATGAAACCTATGC
>DCIJ01000011.1:857-4445 GCA_002315945.1 Lachnospiraceae bacterium UBA1729
CCTGCAGTGATTAAATATACCAAGTCACTGGCAGATACAATCCTTGCTGTGAAGGCAGCTGGAGTTGATACAACTGTTCAGGCTGAGCTCCTTGGAAAAGTAAGTGTACTCCTAAATGAGGCCAATATCGCTCTGGCAAAGCTTAGAACAGCTTCTGATGAAGCTGCGGCAATTGAAAGCGCCAAGGAAAAAGCCTTCTATTATAGAAACAATGTGACAGATGCAATGGTTGCCCTGAGAACTCCCTGTGATGAACTTGAAAAAATAGTAGACAAAGAGTTCTGGCCCATTCCTACATACAGTGATCTCATGTTTGAGGTTTAAAATAATAATGTAAATACTTAAAGGCATTGACTTCTGTGTATAATTCACAGGGGTTGATGCTTTTTGAATTTAGGCGAACTTGGAAAAATAAATGTAAAAAGAGAATTAAAAATTCTTTAATATTTTTTAAAAAAAGTGTTGCATTATCATTTTGTCTGTAGTATTATACCGAAAGTGACTTGAGGCAAGTTACAAAATATTGGGCTATCGCCAAACGGTAAGGCAACGGACTCTGACTCCGTCATCTCAAGGTTCGAATCCTTGTAGCCCAGCTGAAGGATCAGGCATTTGCTTAGCAGGTGTTTGGTCCTTTTTTCTTAGTATTGTCCGGTGTAAAAAAAGTGAGGACTTTATGTATTCATTTGAAAGTAGAATTCGATATAGTGAGCTGGATGCTAAAGAACTGCTGGCATTACCATCGTTAGTAAATTATTTCCAGGACTGTAGTACATTTCAGTCTGAGGATTTGGGTGTTGGTCTGGATTATCTGCGTCCATTGAATTATGCCTGGGTGGTATCAGCCTGGCAGATTGACATTGACAGATTTCCCGGCTTGTGTGAAAAGGTGCTTGTTGGAACCTCACCTTATGAGATAAAAGGATTTATCGGGCTTAGAAACTTTTTTATGAAGGATGAAAATGGAGAATATCTGGCCAGAGCCAATTCCTACTGGACCTTGTTAGATATGGAAAAAGGATTT
This sequence comes from Lachnospiraceae bacterium UBA1729, assembly GCA_002315945.1. Lineage (GTDB taxonomy): Bacteria > Bacillota > Clostridia > Lachnospirales > Lachnospiraceae > UBA1729. The sequence goes on from DCIJ01000011.1 coordinate 1,882, forward strand.
CCAACCAAGGCAGATGAGAAAATGATTTCAAGCTACAAAAAGGACGCAAAGCTGGATATGGAATATCTGCCAAGAAAAATAGCCCTTCCCAGTGATACGCAGGCTTGTGAGAAGGAACACTTTTTTGTGCAGTACATGCATCTGGATGGAAATGGACATGTGAATAATGCCCAGTATGTAAATATGTCAATGCCCTATGTGGAGAGAGAGGGAAAACTCAAGCGACTTAGAGTCGAATACAAGGGGCAGGCTCATCAGGGGGATGAAATTGTTCCTGTCAGAATTGAGAAGGATGGAAAGGTGTATGTAATACTTAACAGTGTCGGAGGGACACCTTATACTGTAAGTGAATTTACATATTAGATACATTTTGCAGGTAATTAATAAAGGCATATGGTTGTCAGCTCAATAGACTCCTGACAACAGAATAGGACGGAAAAACATGGAATTAGGAAAGAAACAGACATTAAAAATAGTTCAGCAGGTTGATTTTGGCGTATATCTGGCTGAAGAAAGTGACACAGAAGCTAAAAACAGAGTTTTGCTCCCTGCAAAGCAGGTTCCTTCATGGGCAAAGCCGGGAGATCTGCTTCCTGTATTTTTATACAGAGATTCCAAGGACAGACTTATTGCTACCACTAATGAGCCCAAGCTTATGTTAGGCGAGGTGGGAGTGCTTACAGTTTCAGCTACTGGCAAGATTGGTGCATTTTTAGACTGGGGACTGGAAAAGGATCTGTTCTTACCCTTCAAGGAGCAGACCAGCCATGTCAATGTAGGTGATGAGGTTCTGGTTGCGGTGTATACAGACAAATCAGACCGCCTGTGTGCTACTATGAATGTGTATAAATATCTGGAAAATGATTCTGAATATAAGACGGGGGATCAGGTTAGAGGAACTCTGTATCTCATTAGTCATGATTTTGGAGGATATGTGGCTGTTGATAACAGATATTCTGCCCTCATACCAAAACGAGAGATGTATGGGGACTTTAAGGCAGGACAGGTTATTGAAGCCAGAGTCACAAGAGTCAAGGAAGATGGGAGACTGAATCTGTCTGTCAGAGAGAAGGCTTACCTGCAGATTGGCATGGATGCTGAGAAAATTCTTAAGTTAATTGACTCATATGATGGTGCTTTGCCCTTTAATGACAAGGCCAGCCCGGAAACAATTAATAGAGAATGTGGCATGAGTAAGAACGAATTTAAGCGTGCTGTAGGCAATTTGCTCAAAAAAGGAGTAATAAAGATTACTGAGAAGGGCATATTGCGTATATAAAAATCTCATAGGAATAAAAAATGTGAAATAATGACGAAAATCCCCAAAAGCCTTGATTTTAGGGGCTTTTTCGGATATATTGTGCCTTGTAAAGAAAATAGTGTTTAGAAATTCTCAAGTAGGAAGGATTCCTACACAACGATTGGCTGATAGTATTCATAGTGAATATCTACCAATGCCTGTCGCTAGGTATGAAAGGAGAAAACAAATGAAGGTACAGAATATTAAGAACATTGAAAAGTTTTTCAGCGTAATTGACAGTTGTGAAGGAAAAGTTGAGTTAGTTACAGGTGAGGGAGACAGACTTAATCTTAAGTCAAAGCTTTCACAGTATGTATCAATGGCTAACATCTTCTCAGATGGTACTATTGATGAGCTTGAGATTCTTGCTTACGAGCCTGCTGATATTTCAAAGCTTGTTAACTTCATGATGGAAGGCTAATACGAATTTGAATTATTTAAATCCTGCAGAAAAATCTGCAGGATTTTTTATTGCCCTGCGCACCATGAGTGAGCTCTGACGAATGGGCTGAATTCTGTAAGATTGTACAAAAATAATAGGGCTTTCTGAATTTATTACTAAATAATGACGAAAATTTATGGATTTTTTTGTGTAATTATATTAAAATACAGAAAGGTATCTTCTTTTATTAGATATTGGGAGGGAAGTCATGATAGCAGCTCAGATATTACAGAATACAATTGATGGATTAAAAACTATCGCCAGAGTAGAGTTTGGCGTAGTAGATATTGACGGAAGATTTGTTGTTACAACCTGGGATGGTCTTAAGGCCTGTGAACCACAGGCTGCAGCATTTATCAAGTCTCCTGCAGACAGTCAGGAAATTGGCGAGTACCAGTTTTTCAAGATTTATGATGAATCAGCTCTGGGATACGTACTGGTAGTAGGAGGCCCCACTGCTGGTGAGGACAGATTTACAATCGGAAGAATGGCTGCTTTCCAGCTTCAGAATCTGCTGGTAGCTTACAAAGAGCATTTTGACAAGGACAATTTCATGAAGAACCTTCTGTTGGACAACCTTCTGCTTATTGATATTTACAGCAGGTCCAAGAAGCTTCATATTGTTCCTGATGCCAGAAGAGTAGTTATGGTGATTCAGGGAAAAGAGCGAAGAAGCAGCGGAACTGTAGATCTGCTTAAGAGCGAGATCGATTCAGACAGTGGAGATTTTATCACAGCAGTTGATGAAAACAGTGTTGTTGTAATAAAGGATCTTGCCGCTGAGGACGAAAAAGAAGTAATAGAGCAGGATGCTGAGAGATT
>DCIJ01000011.1:4546-7921 GCA_002315945.1 Lachnospiraceae bacterium UBA1729
GTGAGCCGCTCTTTCAAAGAAGCTAAGATGGCCTTTGATGTTGGCAAAATCTTCTTCGCAGACCGCAATGTTATTGCCTACAGCGAATTGGGAATCGGACGTCTCATTTACCAGCTGCCCATTCCCCTTTGCAAGATGTTTATCAAGGAAATCTTTGGAGATACAAGCCCAACTGATTTTGACGAGGAAACACTTGGTACTATTGATAAATTCTTTGAAAACTCTCTTAATGTTTCAGAGACTTCAAGACAGCTGTTCATTCATAGAAACACACTGGTGTACAGACTGGACAAGATTCAGAAATCCACAGGCCTTGATTTGAGAGTGTTTGAGGATGCAATTACTTTCCGAATTGCCCTTATGGTAGTTAAATATATGGGCTATATGGAGACATTTGGATATTAAATATTTGATTAAAGGAAAAGATAATTTCGTGCTACGGAATTATCTTTTTGAAAGGTAAGTAGTTTTGGCACTGGAGAGAAGAAGAAAAAAACAAAAACAAAAGGCTGAGGATGTTGTAATTCTTGACCATGTAAGTAAGGCGTATTCTACAGGAGCGCCAGCTCTTGACAATGTAAGCCTGAGAGTAAAAAAGGGCGAATTTGTATTTATAGTAGGAGATTCAGGTTCGGGAAAGTCTACACTTATTAAGCTGTTGCTAAAAGAACTCAATCCTACCAGCGGTACAATTATTGTCAATGGACAGGATCTGGGCAGATTAAGACGCAGAAAAATCCCTAAGTTCAGAAGGGGCCTTGGAATTGTTTTCCAGGACTTCCGTCTGTTGAAGGATAGAAATGTATATGAAAATGTAGCTTTTGCCCAGCGAGTAATCCAGGCTCCCATTCGAGATATGAGAAAAGCTGTTCCTGCGGTGCTGTCACTGGTTGGACTGGCAGGAAAATACAAGGCAAAACCAAGAGAGCTGTCTGGTGGTGAACAGCAAAGAGTTGCTCTTGCAAGAGCGTTGGTTAATCATCCATCCCTGATTCTGGCAGATGAGCCTACTGGAAATCTGGATCCTAAGAATACTAAGGAAATAATGAAGCTTCTGGAGGATATTAACGACAGAGGCGCTACTATTATTATGGTTACACATAACAGAGAAGTAGTTAACGAAATGAAAAAACGAGTTATCACCATGAAGAAGGGTGTCATCGTCAGCGATGAGAAAGAGGGCGAATACTTAGATGATTAGTACGTTGTTTTATACTACAAAACAGGGAATTGTGAATATTTTCAAAAACAAATGGTTTTCCCTGGCATCAGTGGCAACTATTTCAGCCTGCCTCTTTTTGTTTGGTGTATTCTACACAATTATTCTGAATTTTCAGAATATTGTTAAGACTGCAGAGGAAGGCGTCAGCATTACCGTATTCTTTGATGAAGGTACAACTGAGGAGAGAATGGCTGAAATCAAGGAATTGATTGCCAAGAGAGCTGAAGTAAGGCAGATTGATTTCATCTCTGCAGATGAAGCCTGGGAGTCTTTTAAGGACGAATACCTGGGAGAATATCAGGATGGATTCACGGAAAATCCCCTTGCGGATTCAGCCAATTTTGAAATATATCTGAATGATGTCTCCATGCAGGGCGCTCTGGTAACCTATCTTGAGTCTGTTCCAAATATCAGACAGGTTAACAGATCTGAGGTTACAGCCAATACCCTGAGCGGCTTCAATCTTTTGATAAGTTATATTTCGGCAGGCATCATTGTGATTTTGCTGGCGGTATCCGTTTTCCTTATCAGCAATACCGTTACCATCGGTATTTCTGTCCGCAAGGAAGAGATTGGAATTATGAAATATATTGGAGCTACAGACTTCTTTGTAAGAGCTCCCTTTGTAATTGAAGGAATGATTATTGGTGCCCTGGGGGCTGCCATTCCACTGACTGCGATATATATACTGTATGCCAAAGTGGTAGAATTTTTGGGAGAGCGATTCTCAGTACTTACAGGAATTATGACATTCCTCCCTATTGAAGTGGTTTTTGAAAATTTACTTCCTATCTCAATTGGAATTGGGGTTGGTATTGGATTCTTTGGAAGCTTCACAACTGTAAGACGACACTTGAAGGTTTGATTTTTAATGAACTTAATCAGGTTTAAGAAAAAAACAATTTCATATATCGTTCTTGGTATTATGATTGCACTGCTGGCGGGGGTATTTGCTCCCGCCTCATTTTGCGTGCAGGCAACCAGTATTGATGAATTGAAAAAGAGCATTAGCGAGAAAAAAGGACAGATTTCGGAAGCAAATCAACAGAAGAAAAGCTTGCAGAGCGGTCTGAGCGATATCAAGAAGATGGTGGGAGAGCTTCAGTCGGTAAAAAATGACATGGAGGCCTATGTTACCTTGTTAGATAGTAAGCTGGAAGAAATTGAGAAAAAGATTGATGAAGTAAAGAATCTTATTTCTGACAAGGAAAATGAAATTGAAATAACAACGGCAGAGCTCGAAGAAGCAGAAGCCACAGCAGCATCACAGTATGCTGCCATGAAAAAAAGAATAAAATTTATGTATGAGAGAAGCGGCAGTTTCTATATGGAATTGCTTTTCTCATCAAAGGGATTCTCTGATATGCTCAACCGGGCTGACTATATGACCAAGCTGACTGAATATGACAGGAGAAAGCTGGAGGAATTCCAGGCTTTGGTTGAAGATATCTCCCTGATGAAGGACAAGCTGGTTGCAGAAAAGGAAGTCCTGGATGAAGCTAAAAAGGCTCTGGATGAAGAACAGACTAATCTGAATACACTGATGGAAGAAAAACGCCAGCAGATTGAAGCCTATGAGCAGGAGATTGGAACCAAGGAAGAACAGATTAAAGCTTATGAGCAGGAGATAGAAGAAAGAAATGCTGCAATTGCTGCACTGGAGGCGGCAGTGGCAGCTGAGCAGCGTGAACTTGATGAAGCAAACCGGAGAAGATTTAACGGAGGAAAGTTTGCGTGGCCTGCACCTTCCTATACCAGAATATCTGACGATTATGGAATGAGAATGCATCCAACCCTGGGAGTTGAGAAATTCCATAATGGTATTGATATGGCGGCTCCGAATGGGTCCCCTATACTGGCAGCATATGAGGGAGAAGTTGTTGCAGCTGATTATAATGCATCCATGGGAAATTATATTATGATAGACCATGGTGACAAGGTGTACACAATCTACATGCATTGTTCGGCACTGTATGTATCCAAAGGAAAGGAAGTATCCAGAGGAGACAAGATTGCAGCTGTAGGTAGTACCGGCCGAAGCACTGGTCCTCATCTGCACTTCAGCGTGAGAGTAAATGGAAGTTATGTGAGCCCATGGGGTTATCTGGGATCATAAAAAATGAGAGTGTCATAAAAAGAGATTATGATATAAA
>DCIJ01000033.1:0-3148 GCA_002315945.1 Lachnospiraceae bacterium UBA1729
TATATGAATTCACTAAAAATAAGGACATAGAAATGGAAAAACCTGCAATACTTGGGGGAACACCCGTTAGAGATAAAAAAATATATTATGGAAGACAGTGCGTCTATGAGGATGATGTCCAGGCGGTGCTGGAGACTCTCACCAGTGATTATCTGACCTGCGGGCCCAGGATAACAGAGCTGGAAAAGAGACTCACCGAAGTGACTGGAGCAAAATATGCTGTGGCAGTATCCAATGGAACCGCAGCCCTTCACTGTGCATGCATAGCAGCAGGAATCGGACCTGGGGATGAGGTTATCACAACCCCAATCACTTTTGCAGCCAGTGCCAACTGTGCGCTGTACTGTGGTGCCAGACCGGTGTTCGCGGATATCAATCCAGAGACCTACATTATTGATCCAAAATCTATTGAGGAAAAAATTACCGCCAATACCAGGGCTGTAATAGCAGTCAGCTTCACAGGCCAGGCTGTTCCTGCTGATGAGATTCGAGCTATATGCGACAGACATAACCTGCTCTTTATTGAAGATGCTGCTCACTCAATTGGAACTACCTACAAGGGCCGTCAGGTGGGCACTCTGGCAGATATGACAACCATGAGCTTTCACCCTGTCAAGACAGTGACCAGCGGTGAGGGTGGAGCTATTCTTACAGATAATGAAGAGCTGTATAAAAAGCTGGTGCTTGCTCATACCCATGGTATTACTCATGATGATGCTCAGATGGAAGAAGCTCCTCATGAGGGCGTATGGTATTATGAACAGATTTCTCTTGGTTACAACTATCGTCTGACAGATATTCAGGCGGCTCTCCTGTTAAGTCAGTTGAACAAGCTGGAACAATTCAAGGCAAGGAGACAGGAGATTGTAAAGAAATACAACGAGGCTTTTGCAAATCTCCCCCAGATTTTTGTCCAGAAGGAAATTCCTGAATCGGATTCCTGCAGACATCTGTATATCATTCAGCTCAAGCTGGATGAACTGACCTGTACCAGAAATGAATTTTTCCAGGCCATGAGCGCTGAAAATGTTCAGTGCCAGGTTCATTATGTGCCTGTATACTGGTTCCCCTACTACAAGCATCTGGGTTATGAGCGGGGCCTGTGTCCTAATGCGGAAAAAATGTATGCAGGAATTATGAGTATCCCCCTGTATCCGGCCATGACCGACCAGGACGTAGAGGATGTAATCCATGCAGTTACGAAACTTGTTAACTATTATTCGAAGTAGTGGCAATACATAATCACCGCTATGCAAAACAGTGATAAAAACGTACCAACCACTTTTAACAGTAGTTATATGGAAAAAGTATGAATAATATAAAAGTGTTAATTTCTCAGTTAAAAGAATACACTAAAGCTTCTCTGATGACCCCGGCATTTATGGTGCTGGAGGTCATGATGGAGACTGCTGTGCCATTGATGATGGCCTCCATTATTGATGATGGCGTGGAAAAGGGTGACATGCGCCACATTGTCCTGGTGGGTGTAGTTATGCTGATTACCGCCCTGATTGGTTTGTATGCAGGAATATTGGGCGGAAAATATGGGGCCATTGCGTCTGCAGGCCTGGCAAAAAATCTTAGAAAAAGTATGTTTGAAAAAATTCAGACCTACTCCTTTGCAAATATTGATAAATTCTCAACGGGTAGTCTCATTACCCGACTTACCACGGATGTAACAAATGTACAAAATGCATATCAGATGGTACTCAGAATGTGTATCAGATCCATATTCAGCGTTGTATTTGCCATGAGTATGGCTTTTGTGCTGTCTGCAAAGCTTGCAAGTATATATCTGATTGCGGTTATCATACTGGGAATGATTCTTGCCTGCATAGTAAGATTTGCCATGAAATATTTTTCAGCCATGTTTGAAAAATATGATGAATTAAATATCCGTGTTCAGGAAAATATCTCTGCGATTCGTGTTGTGAAGGCATTTGTCAGAGAGGAGCACGAAAAAAAGAAATTTGAGGAAGCAGTGAATCTGTTGTGTGTTCTGTCCAAGAGGGCAGAAAATGTCATTGCCTATAATGCACCTGCCATGCAGATAACAGTATACACCTGTATTCTGACAATATCCTGGATTGGAGCCAAGATGATAGTGGGAGGGTCTCTGACCACAGGGCAGCTGATGAGTCTGTTGGCCTACTGTATGAATATTCTGATGTCTCTCATGATGATGTCCATGGTTTTTGTAATGATAACCATGTCTCTGCCTGGTGCCAGGAGAATAGCCGAGGTGCTGCAGGAAGAAAGTAGTATCAAGAATCCAGAGAATCCAAACATGACAGTTCGTGATGGTGAGATTACCTTTGAAAATGTGACTTTTTCCTATCATGAAAATTCTGAAAAACCTGTACTGGACAATATTAATCTCCATATTAATTCCGGAGAGACCATAGGAATCATTGGCGGAACTGGCTCCTCCAAGTCCAGTCTTGTCAATCTCATATCCCGACTCTATGACGTCAATGAAGGCAGTGTAAAAATAAGTGGCGTAGATGTGAGGGAGTATGACCTTGAAGTCCTTAGAAGCCGTGTGGCTGTAGTGCTTCAGAAAAATGTGCTTTTTGCAGGAACCATTCTTGAAAATCTCAGATGGGGTGATCCTGAGGCAACTGAAAAGCAGTGCAGACAGGCCTGCATCAGAGCCTGTGCCGATGAATTTATCAGTAAGATGCCGGAAGGCTACTACAGTAAAATAGAGCAGGGCGGCGCCAACATCTCCGGTGGACAGAGACAGAGGCTGTGCATCGCCAGAGCGCTGCTTAAAAAACCCAATATACTGATTCTGGATGACTCTACCAGTGCGGTAGACACAGCTACTGATGCAAAAATCAGGGAAGTATTTGCGAATGAACTTCCTGAGGTAACAAAGATTATTATTGCCCAGCGAATCAGCAGTGTTAAGGATGCTGACAGAATAATTGTCATGGACGAAGGCCGTGTGGACGGTTTTGGGTCTCATGAGGAGTTGCTTGCAACCAATGAAATATACAGGGATGTATATGAATCCCAGACAGGAGGCAGCGGTGACTTCGACAAATAGAAATTCTCAGGGCCCAATGAGCACCTCGACAAACAGAAGAGATCATGTACCCGCAGGCCGTGGAAACGCCCGCTTTGCACCAAAAGAAAAAATAGA
>DCIJ01000033.1:3243-4061 GCA_002315945.1 Lachnospiraceae bacterium UBA1729
GTAAGCGTACTGGCCAACATTCAGGGAACACTTTTTATGAAGACTCTGATAGATGTATATATCCTGCCTATGCTAAAGTCTCCTGCCAAGGCAGACTTTGCTCCTCTTGCAGGTGCCATAAGGCGTGTGGCAGTATTCTATGCTATTGGGGCCCTGGCGGCTTTTGCCCAGATGAGAATAATGAACATTGTATCTAATGGTACATTAAAGCGGATAAGACTGAATGTATTCTCCCATATGGAGAGTCTTCCAATTAGCTATTTTGATACGCATGCCCATGGAGATATCATGTCAATATATACCAATGACATAGATTCCCTGAGGCAGATGATAGGGATGAGCATCCCTCAGTTTGTTAATTCCTTTATTACCATAGTAGGAGTTTTTCTCAGTATGGTTGTGCTCAGTGTGCCACTGACTCTTGTTACCATTGCTATGGTGGGAATCATGCTTTTTGCCACTAAGATGTGCACTGGCATGAGCGGACGTTTTTTCATATCCCAGCAGAAATCTCTGGGCAGGGTAAATGGCTATATTGAGGAGATGATATCCGGTCAGAAGGTTATTAAGGTCTTCTGCCACGAGGAGGCTGCAATTGAAAGGTTCAATGAATTAAATGAGAAGCTGTTTGAGGATGCCTCTAATGCTAACAATTTTGCCAACAGACTGGGACCAATCAATGCTCAGTTGGGTAATACCAGCTATGTAGTCTGTGCTATTGTGGGCGGTGTTCTGGCAATTAGTGGTATCAGCGGGCTCACCCTGGGTGGACTGGCCAGCTTTTTGACCTTTAATAAAAGTTTTTCCATGCCTATCAA
>DCIJ01000003.1 GCA_002315945.1 Lachnospiraceae bacterium UBA1729
TCAATAGCCATAGTGCTTGTTTTGTATTCCACTGTTTTATTAAATCGTAAGCATGCCTCTTACTTTTCCTGTGTAGTGCTGCTAAGTATTGTGGTTAATCATATTTCGGATGTTAACCCCTATATGTTTGCCTTCAACAGAGTACTGGATACTATGATAGGAATAGTAATTGGCGTGGTGGTCAACTGCTTTTCCCTGCCCAGGAAGAAGCATAAAAATATTTTATTCCTGTCAGGACTGGATGATACACTGCTGGCATCAAATGGAACGATTTCAGATTATAGCAAGGTTGAACTTAACAGAATGATTGAGGATGGGGCCAAGTTCAGCATTTCCACAATCAGAACACCGGCCTCCCTGATGGACCCTCTTAAGGATATTAACCTGAATCTCCCGGTTATTGTAATGGATGGCGCGGCTTTATTTGATATAAAAAATAAGAGATATGAGTACACCTATGTAATATCTCCAGAGAACAGCTGCAAAGTAAGGGAATATTTTGATAAAAGAAATATTGCCTACTTTTCCAATGTAATAATTGATGATCTGTTAATAATATACTATCAGGAAACCCAGAATGTGGCCTACAACAGGCTCATTGACAAGCTTAGGTCATCACCCTATAGAAATTATATAAAGAGACCGGTTCCAAACGACGAGAGTGTAGTTTATTTTCTGATAATTGATACTGATGAAAAAATAGAAGAACTTTATGGCGAGCTGTGTGAGCAGCCTATGTTCGCTCAGTACAAAATCACAGTATCTAAATCAAGTGCCATAGATGGATACTCTCAGATAAAAATATTTAATCATAATGCAAAAAAAGAAAATATGGTGGACTATTTAAATTCGAAGAATAAATATGACAGCATTGTGACCTTTGGAACCATAGAGGGGAAATATGATTATCTGATACAGGTGGGCGATTTCAACAGGGTTGTCAAGCTGATGAAGAGCGTATTTTACCGTGGGCTGGCTATTTGAGGGGGATATTATGATTAGTTTAAATGAGCGTCACGCAATATGCTCAGCACACGATAAATGGGCTATCTTCCCCCTTCATGGCGCTTAAGGATCCCTTAACAGAATTTGTTACCATATCAGAGACAGCTTCTTCGGTATAGAAGGCCATGTGAGGGGACAGCATTACATTGGGCATGCCACTTAACAGATGGAAATCCGTGTTTGGAAGCACCTTGTCCTGGAAGGACAGGTAGTATAATCCAGCCTCGTTTTCAATAGTGTCAAGGGCGGCAAACCCAATCTTGCCAGAATTAAGTCCAGCTACAAGTGCCGGTGTATCAATTAGCATACCTCTGGCAGCATTGATTAGTATTACGCCATCCTTCATCTTTTCTATGGTCTCGGCACAAATCATGTGCTTGTTTTCAGGCAGACCTGGAACATGGAGAGTGATAATATCACTGTCTGAATAAATCTTATCCAGGCTTACATATTCAGCATATTCTTTTACACTTTCCTTTTCATAGATATCATATGCCAGTATCTTACAGCCAAAACCACTCAGGTGCTTAATCAGGGTCTCTCCGATTCTGCCGGTTCCAATGACGCCAACTGTACATAGTGAGAGCTCACGTCCACAGTTCCCCTTCAGCGTAAAGTCCAAAAGGGCGCTCTTTTTCATTATGAAATCAATCTTTCTGCAGGCCATAAGAATCATCATAATGGTATAGTTGGCAACACTGTTTGGTGAATAGGGTGCATAGCAGACCTTTATCCCTATCTGCTTAGCATATTCAATATCAATGTGATCATATCCGATGGTTCTGGTGGATACAGCTTTTATTCCGTATTCCTTTAAGGTGTCAAGCATCTCCTGGTTTATTGGATTGGTAATGATGGAAATAGTATCATAGCCCTTGGCCAGGTGCAGGTTATCCATGGATGGATACTCGGACGTATATCCATATTCAATATTTAATTCACTGCATATCTGTTCAAGATATTTCTTCTCATCATATTCTCTAAGTGAAAAAGCAAAAAGTTTCATTATTGTATCTCCCAAGCCTAAATTATTTTCTGTTATAGGCTATTTCAATATGCCACTATTATCTATTACCTGAACCATCTCATTTATTTCTTCAACAGGAAGAACCAGAGCAAATCTGACATAGCCCTCGCCCATTGTTCCAAAAGCTGAACCAGGAGTGCACAGCACACCGGTTTTTTCCAGCAGTTCCATACAAAAATCTTTGGAAGAGGTGAATTTTTCAGGGATTTTGGCCCAGGCAAACATGGTTCCCTTGCTGTCAGATACATTCCAACCTATGGAACGAAGGCCACCGCACAGAGCAGTTCTTCTGGCTTCGTATTTCTTGCACTGTTCCTTCACTCCATCCAGAGGACCAGTGAGGGCTGCTATTGCAGCATGCTGAACGGGAATGAACATACCAAAATCATACTGGCTGCGTAACAGCTTCATGGCATCAACTATTTTTTTATTTCCTACGATGAAGGAGACACGGGCACCAGTCAGGTTGAAGGATTTGCTAAGTGAGAAAAATTCTGCACCAACCTCCTTGGCACCAGGGTAGCTTAAAAATGAACCACCATATACATCATCATATATTATGTCAGAGTATGCATTGTCATGGATAACAATGATATTGTTTGCTTTTGCAAATGCAATCACTTCCTCATAAAATTCTGCAGGTGCAACGGCACAGACAGGATTATAGGGATAAGAAATAATCATGTATTTTGCTTTTTCCAAAACATCTGCAGGAATCTCGTCCAGCTTTGGAAGAAAATTGTTTTCCTCCCTGAGTTCATAAAAATAAGGGGTAGCACTTGCAAAGAGGGCACTTACTTCAAATACAGGATAGCCTGGATTGGGCAACAGAACAATATCTCCGGGATCAGCCAGTGCCATACCCAGATGGGCAACTCCTTCCTGAGAACCATTTACTGAGGTGATTTCTGACTCATCCACAGTGACTCCATAGCGGGATGAATAATAGTCCTTGACAGCTTTGGTAAGCTCGGGAATATCTTTTAAAGAATAGTGGAAGTTTTCAGGGTCTTTTGCTGCTTCAATCAGGGCCTCCTTGATGTGAGAAGGAACTTCGAAATCAGGTGTTCCAACAAACAGGTTGTACATTTTCTTCCCTGTTTTCATGTATTCTTCTTTTTTCTCGTTTAATGCGGCAAAAATACCTGTCTGAAACTGATCAAGTCTTTTTGATAATGTTATTTCCATAATATGTCACCTCGGTAAATCTATTATATTTGTAATTTTACTACTAATTAGTAAGTATATTATTGATTTGTAAGTATACTCCTTTTTTTGAAATATACCATCAGTTTATTGGTAGATTAATTATTTGTCATAATATTTATTATTTCCCTGTTGGTTTCCCTCATGCCATTAAAGCCAAGCCTGGCTACATTGTTCAGGGTATTTTCCACGCCCTTGGCAACGATTCCATCACCATTATAAAACTGTTGTCCATTCAGGTACATCTTATAGCCCAGGATTCCGGCATCTATGGAGAGAGCAATCTTGGCAGCACATGAGGGCTTGGCGCCATCACATACAATTCCTGAAGAGATTGCAAGAGCATTGACAAGTGTGTGGGTAATTGTTTTGTAGTCACCCTCCAGCAGATATGCAATACCGCATCCGGCAGCAGCACCTGCACTGACTGCACCGCAATAAGCGGACAGACATCCAATTCCATATTTTTCATGGATGGCAATTAGATTGCTCAGTACCAGTCCACGGAATAATTTTTCCTCTGAGATATTATATTCTTTTGCATACTGGATTAATGGAAGGGAAACAGTTAATCCCTGATTGCCGCTTCCAGAATTGATAATCACAGGCAGCTCGCATCCGTTCATCCTTGCATCTGACCCGGCAGCGGCAGCCGCCTTGGCCTTCTGATGGATATCATCCGGATATGAAGACATTAGTACCTTTCCAATATTTGCACCATATTCTGATTTGAAACCTTCTTCTGAGATGGCAGTATTGAAATCAATCTGCCGTTTGATAATATCATATACGTCTTCCAGTTCCACAGTGTTGGCAAATTCATATATATCCTGTATGGACATGCTTTCATAGTTGCAGGAAATATTGCTGTCTGTGGTTACATCGGTGTTATCCTCAAATACTATCTTATCGTTATAGGATATGAGAGATACATGTGTATGATTACCACATATTCTGGCCTTGGCATGGTTGTCCCCATTATAGACTGTAACAACTATGTCCAGCAGGTCATCTGAATCAATGGG
>DCIJ01000083.1:0-2866 GCA_002315945.1 Lachnospiraceae bacterium UBA1729
TTCCTTTTGTTGCACTTTTTTACAAAACTTTTTCAACCTTACATAGGGAATATGGGAACAAAAGCTCTTAATCTTCCTTTTTTATTTATTTTTTCTTGCATCCAGGTAATAGGTTAAAAACTGAAAATTCACGATTCTGCTAAAAGTTTTTTCATGCCTACATAGGGGATATGGGAACAAACTTCTAAAATTCACGATTTTTAAGAAATGTTTTTTCACCCCTTCGATAGGGATATGGGGACAATTTTTTGAAATTCACGTTTTTTGAGAAAAATAATTGAGAAACTTCTGGTCCATTGGACCAAAAGTCAATAGACTCACTTCGGGACAAATTGTCCCAAAGGGCAAAAAAATAACTTGTGGACATTATGTCCACAAGTTACATGCGATCACTTTAGGTCAAGTTGACCAGAAGTTAAAAATTGATATATTTATTGATTTCAGAACAAATGTTCTGTATAATATTTTTAGGACTTACTCAAGTCTTAGAGAATTTATTTCTCGAGGTGCTACCACACATTGACGTGTTGATGGCGGTTCGCTTTTTGCGGAGAGGCGCTAGATGTCCAGTGGACATCTGTTTAGCGCGGACCGTAGTGGAACGAAGACCTAGCTCCGATTACATAGAAACCCTTTGGGAATCTGATGGAAAGGAGGACTCATCTTATGCTAACAATTGTTGACTTGATTGCAGTGCTTAGTCTCTGCTTAACCTCTTTTGGTCTTGGCTATGCAATTGGTTCTAATAGCAGCAAGACCACAAAAAAATAACCGCCGGTCTGCAAACTAACGGTTATTTTTTTAACTCATAATTTGATCAGGCGACCGTCATCGCGGTAGCACCTTTTTTGTACTTATATACTAACACTATCTATGGGAAGTGTCAAATATAATGCAGGGAGTTCAACTTTCTTTCTCTAGATAGACTATGGTAAATTGCTACCTCTGTCTCTGACTGAATCTCGCAATCTAATCAGACTCAATTATAAATAGCAATTTATTACAGCAGTTCCAGTCTTATCTGCCTATCAATCCAACTCTTCTGTACAGCTTCATGAATAACATCTTCTGAAAGATTACCGCCAAGCAAGAATGGCGATTTCGAATCATGGCACTTCATATTCTTTTTCACAAGAGCTGCATCCGTATTTGCATAACAATACTTGCACAAATGTCCGCAAGTATCATAGGCTCCTATATCAACGCCAAGCAAACATGCACAATCACCATTTCGCTGATTTGTTTTTCGATTTGGAACAATTAACCGCTCATGAAGTGCATTTTCAAAAGTTTTCACTGTCATACAACCAGAGCAGTCCGCTCCATATTCTGCAAGGTCATTTCCTTCTGCACAAGGTCTTATTGTCATACCATATTTTGCAGCGATAGCTATAAAAGCCTTTCCAATGGTAATTCTATCTTTTTTCGATACTTCTCTTGACTGCGGAAAATTCCTCTCCACCTTCTTATAAATATCTATAAAGCTGATAACACAGGTCTTGGTATATCCTGCCAGTTTCTTCGCCATCCGCTCAAATTCTGATATATGCCATTCTACTGAATGCTTCTCATCTACGAATATTGGATCGTATCGCCAGCCAACACTATCCACACCTACAATATTAGAAAGTCTGATAAAGTTGTCCATTACGATTTCTTTATCAGGAACATTAGGCTCTATATCTTTTCCATAGGGTGTAATGGTAACAAACCAGTACTGTCCATATTGCTTAAGTGCGTCCATCTGCGAAAGCATTGGAGCTGGATTCTTTGTACAGAATGCAATCAAATCCACCACATCCGGTGAAAGGCTGTATCTGGTTACCTGCGCTGGATTATAAGGATTTCTAACCAGAACAAAACCTTCCTTTAATCTATTTAAAAACCATTCAGAGAAAAAGGCAGGTATGTCTGTCCTCATTCCCGTCTGAATAATCATTCCATCACTTCCCTTAACTTTGTAATAACTGAAGCTATATCATCATCCATGCAGATTGATTTAAGCTTTATCTCTGAAGGTACATCTGCCTGACCTTTATTAATGCACACATATGATGCATCCTCCCAGTTGTAGGTATACTGCCAGAATGGATATTTAATAATCCCTGGTGTGTTATAGCCTACCCCAAGTTCTATAAACAGAACCTTTTTATTTCGATTTGATTCCAGAAAGTTGGCATATCTTTCAGAAGCTTCTTCCCAGCCTTCATCTTGTACAAAGGTGGAGTCCGACCTAAGGTTCATACTCATAGGCTTTCCACACTTCGGGCATCTTGGAACAAGGTTGCTGTCGATTTCGGTTTTGAGCATAATGTTTTTAGGAACAATTAATTCACCATCGCATATTTCATACCCCTGACATATGAGCATATCAAAAATCATCTGCTCATTATCATAGGTATTCTCATGACAGGGCTCACTGCATTGGAATAATCCATAATCGCCCTGTGTATAGAACAATCTCTTTTTATCAAATCCTGCTTTCTGAAAACAATGGTCCACATTGGTTGTCAGCACAAAGTAGTTCTTATCCTTAACAAGCCTAAAAATATCCGAATACACACTCTTTGGTGCATCCATGAATCTATTAATGAAAATATCTCTGCTCCAAAATGCCCACATTTCCTCTAAACTGTCATAATCATAAAAGCTACCAGAATACATATCATGAAATCCATATTTTTCTTCCATGTCAGAAAAGTACTTTGCAAATCTTTCCCCACTGTAAGTAAACCCTGCCGATGTAGAAAGACCAGCTCCTGCACCGATAATTACTGCATCAGCTTCTCTTATTTTTTCTGCTATTAAATTTATTTTATCCGAGTAATCCCTCGTAGATTCTAAGGTCTTCATCCTTGAAAACATT
>DCIJ01000083.1:3046-3557 GCA_002315945.1 Lachnospiraceae bacterium UBA1729
GAAGCAAGTAGCTTCTCATGTTCTTCAGTAAGCTTCCCCTGCACAATTGGTCCAACCGTATGAATTACATAATCACAAGGAAGGTTAAAAGCTGGTGTAATCTTTGCCTGACCTGTAGGCTCTTCATATCCTTGCTCATCCATCAACTGCCGACAGTAGTTACGTAGCTGTATTCCAGCAAATGTATGAATGCAATTATCTATACAACTGTGACATGGCTGATAGCATCCCGTCATCCCACTATTGGCAGCATTAACAATTGCACCAACTTTTAGCCTTGTAATGTCACCCTGCCAGATATATAAATCAGGCTCTACTTCGGTCATATCCTCTATACAAACAAATCCTTTAGAAGCATTCTCTTCCTGCAAATATTCATCTTGAATCTTTTCAAATTCAGCAGATACTGGCGCCGCCATTCTAATATTCATGAGCGAACGAAGCAGCTTCTTCTGCTCTAAAGTCTCCTCCGAAATTTCTATATCCTTATATCTTGGCTGTTCACTTATTA
>DCIJ01000083.1:3679-5598 GCA_002315945.1 Lachnospiraceae bacterium UBA1729
GTGGCTCTTCACCATCAATATATCCCAAAATTACAAAAGCCTGACAAGTATAATTATCTGGCACACCCCATTCTTTCACAAGCTTTTTCCCTTCATCTGAAGCAAATGTTTCCTCACCTCTTGATATAATACAGGAAGCAATCCCAAGTTCTGTAGCCTGTAAAATCATGTTCTCAGCCATACAAAAGGCATCTGCTACTCTAAACATAAAATTGCTTTGTGCAAATATGGCAACTACTGTTGGTGCGCCATAAAAACCATCTGTCATAGTCGGGTCATCTATAACACTTGGCTGCTCTTTTGATACGAAAGATCCTGCCAATCCTTTTCGATTAAAATTTGCCATATTCATGATGCCCACTCTTTTTGTTATATCGGCATTATGAATCGCAACCATCATACTTCTTTGACCACCACCTGCATTGGGAGCAAAGTTACCAGCTTCAAGTATCAGTTCCAAATCCTCTCTGCTAATCTGTCTATCTGTATATTTCCTAATAGAATGTCTGTTTTTGATTAAGTCCATTAACATATTTTTTCTCCTGATTATCTGTTTATTAACAAATTTTTGAAAAAGGCTTCAGTTCCAATATCAACAAAAAAACCTATACTTCCAGGTTTTGCCTTTCCATGTATAAGATGCTCCACCGTTAAGGTTGCCTGTTCTTCATTATTTAAATAAAAGCTTGCATGGTCTCCCTCTATTACAGCTTTCAGATGAACCCACTGATCAAGCTCATTGTGAATAGCAGCCTCGTATCCAGTGATTCCATTTTCTCTGAAATAAGCAAATGTATATTTGGGATAAGAAAAATACTGGCATCCATGTGATTGTCTTATCGGGTCACTTGTTGCATTTACACTGTTTGTAGGCCTGATATAAAATGCCTCGAATGCACTGTCCTTGTCATCAATTCCAAAAGCAATACCTATGAATCCTCTTGCAATATCTGGTGCATCAGGCAGTAATCTGCTTTTCATATCCACCTCTATAACACCATTTTCAAATTCAACCCCCTTTACCTTGGCATATGTATTCTCATCAAACTCATATATTTTTTTAGCTTTAACAACCCTAAGTGCATTTTCTTCATCCAACACTATGTTTTCGATTGCTGTGTTAACTGCTATAAAATTTTCACTTGCTATTGAAATATACATAATCTCACAGATTCCCCTCACATAAATAGTTCACTATTTTCGTCAGCCCAGCACTGTGGGTCCACTGAATAGAAATCGCCATTTGTACCATTTGCCACCGCCGGGCAGCCTCTGCACCAGGCCTTTAGCTTACAACGGCTACATTTAGAGAACTTATCATATTCTCTGTATTCTTCCATCTGACTAATCCATATATCGGCTAGCCTGTCCTCATATATATTGCCAACTGTGCTTCCTGCAACTCTTCTGCAGGCCATCACATCTCCATTTGAAGAAATCGTAATGTGACAGTTTCCACAGTTGCATCCGCCGTATATCATTCCGTCTTCTGCATCAATTGGCAGTTCAAACTGCCCTGTCTCATATTCATACAAGGTCCACAAATGGTCTTTTTTATTAAAATAGGTCTCGCAGCCAGCCTTTTCATATGCCTTAAATTTAGCATCGCAGATTTCAAGCAAATTCCTGTACTCAAGTGGAGTCATACTAGTATTTACCTCTCCACCAGTAGGCACATATCTTGAAAATGCAAAGACCTTTACTTTCGCTTTTACTACTTCATCTATAATATCCGGTATCTCATCCATATTGGTCTTTGATACCGTACTCATAATTACACTTTTAATACCTGCTCTGTTAAGACACCCTACTTTTTCAAGTGTCAAATCAAAGCTTCCCGGCTTTCTAAACCAGTCATGTGTCTCTCTCAGCCCGTCAAGAGACATCTGATATTTTTCACAGCCACATACCTTAAGCAT
>DCIJ01000070.1:0-11314 GCA_002315945.1 Lachnospiraceae bacterium UBA1729
CATACAGTTGCAATTGCAACAGCAATGAAAGCATCAGCCTTCATCTCTGAAGAAATTGTAGAGCTGATAGTTTCTGCAGTAATCTTTTCTGTATCAACCGAGAATTTGTCAGCCATTGCCTGGTTGAGTTTTTCTCTCTCTTCAACAGTAAGTGTTCTGGTCTTGATGATTACTTCATTAGTTCCAGCCACCTTCTGAGTCTGAATGTTGCCATCACCTGTAATTGCGCTAACCTCTGGAACAACCTTAGATTCGATGTCAGCAATTGTCAGGTCTTCGTTGAAGGTAATATTTGTACTTGTACCACCCTTGAATTCAAGAGAGTAGTTAAGAATATCATTACCATTTGACTGATTAATTCCCATAAATGCAATTCCGGCAACGATACATGCTGCTGAAAGAGCAAAGAATAATGCTTTCTTTGAAAGGAAGTTGATTGTTTTTCTTTCCTTACCAACACCAAAGTATTTAACATCCTTAAGGCCTAATGCATAGAATGCATTAAGGATCATTCTTGTCACAAATAAAGCTGTGAACATTGAAAGAACAATACCAAGAGCAAGTGTCTGAGCAAAGCCCTTAACAGATCCTGATCCCTTCATTCCCAGCACAATAGCTGCAATAAGGGTTGTAATATTACCATCAATAATAGCTGAAAGAGCTTTCTTAAATCCTGTATTCATTGAACTGAGCACTGAGTTACCAGCAGCCAGCTCTTCTCTGATACGGGCAAAGATAATAACGTTGGCATCTACAGCCATACCAATTGAAAGAATAATACCTGCAATACCAGGCAGTGTAAGTGTAATATCAAATCCGTTCAGAAGAAGTACTACAAGTCCTGTATATATTAACAATGCAATACTTGCTGCCAGACCAGGAATGAAGTAAACAACAATCATGAATACTACTACGATTCCAAGACCGATTGCACCAGCAAGAAGACTTGTTCTGATAGCTTCTGATCCAAGCTGAGCACCTACAACATTACTTCTAAGTTCTTCAAGAGTAAGCTTAAGTCCACCAATACGAATTGTTGAAGCAAGACGATCAGCTTCCTCATATGAATCCTGACCGGTAATAACAGCATGACCATCTGTAATTACAGCCTGAACACTGGGAGCTGAAACAATCATATCATCATAGATGATGTAGATTGGATCATGATTAGGGGCAGCCTTCTTGGTTGCTTCTGCAAAAGCCTCTGTACCTTCATCATCAAGAACAAGGCTTACAACATACTCTGAATTGCCCATATCATTCTGCTGTGTTCCAGCAGTAGCAGTTGCAACGTTAGAACCTTCAATAACAACATTACCTTCAGAATCGATGAAGTATAATGAACCAGGCTTACCAAGCTCTTCAAGAATAGCATTGGCATCAGATACACCAGGGATTTCAATATTAATTCTATTTCCACCCTCTCTGTACACCTGTGACTCTGTACTATAACCCTCAACTCTTCGCTGAAGCTTATAGATAGTGTCATTCATATCCTCATCAGAAGGATTCTCATCACCCACTACCTGATAGGTAATAGATACACCACCGGCAAGATCCAGACCCTGCTTAATGTCTCTAGCACTGCCTGCACCGTTTCCATCCAGACCGTATATATCAGATACGCCCAGGAATACTGCAACGATGAGTACAATCACCAAAGTAATAATGGCTCTTGATTTTTTCATTTTGACCTCCTATGCAGAAATTTTCCATTCCTGCAAAATATATTTTTATAAAAATTATTTATTCATCCAGTGCAGCCTTCATCATGATGGCACACTCAATTCTTTTTCTCTGCATCTGGCATCCAATGTCATAAGTACCAAGGATATTCCCCTGGAAATTATATGCATTAGCTGCACATCCACCACTGCAGTAGAATCTGGCGAAGCAGTCCTTACACTCTTCCTTTGCATACACATTACACTGTTTAAATTCTCCTACTACATCAGAATTAACAATTCCTGTGTCTACATTTCCAAGGAGGAACTTTTCATTGCCAACAAACTGATGGCAGGGATAAAAGTCACCCCAGGGAGTAACTGCCAGATACTCGGTTCCACTACCGCAGCCAGACAATCTCTTGGCTACGCAAGGGCCACCTTCTAAATCTATCATAAAATGGAAGAAATTAACACCTTTTCCGGCTTTTTTTCTTGCTATTAATTCTTTTGCCAAAATATCGTACTGTTCAAGTATTTCAGGAATATCTTCTTCACGAATGGCATAGTCCTCAGTAGGCAGAGCTACTACAGGCTCCATTGATATCTGCTTAAAGCCCAGATCAGCATAATGAAGAACATCCTTTGCAAAATCAGTATTATATCTTGTAAAGGTTCCTCTTACATAATAATTGTTCTGCTCTCTGCTTTCGGCAACCTTCTGGAACTTGGGAACAATTACATCATAGCTTCCCTGTCCGCCTCTGAAGGGACGCATCTTGTCATTTACTTCTTTTCTGCCATCAAGAGAAAGGACTACATTGGCCATCTCTTTGTTGGCAAATTCCATAATCTCATCATTCAGAAGCACACCATTAGTAGTAAGGGTAAATCTGAACTTCTTATTATTCTTTTCTTCAAGGCTGCGACCATATTTTACCAGTTCCTTAACCACATCCCAATTAAGAAGCGGCTCACCTCCAAAGAAATCGACCTCAAGATTTACACGACTTCCGGAATTTGCAACCAGAAAATCCAGGGCCTTTTTACCTACTTCAAGAGACATAAGGGCACGTCTGCCATGATATTCACCCTCTTCTGCAAAACAGTATTTGCAGGCAAGATTGCAATCATGCGCAATATGCAGACACAAAGCCTTAACTACAGTCTGTCTATTCTTAAAATCAAAAATATAATCTCTGTATAAATCCTCTGCAAAGAGACTTCCTGCCAGTCCCAGCTCTAAAAACTCTGAAACCAGCTCCTTAACTTCCTCCTCCTTGAGAGAATCCAAATCTGTGGTAATATCCTCTTTTATTTTATCCCCTGCACATTTTTTGGCGTTTGACATTACATAGTTGCTGACAGCCAGTGTCAGTTCATTAATATCAGCATCCTCAATTGCCTTGGATGTAGTCTCACCCGATTTTCTAACAAGTAGTCCGGCCTCTGGCTGCAATGCTGCCTCCACAGCAGGTAAGATATCATAGCTATAGTCATCCAATACATGTACTGAGCCCGAATTCACATCAAGCACCATATTATAGCCATTATTTTTATACTGATGAACCATTTTTCATTCCTTATTTTATTAAAAATATTATTAAAATTAATATTTTATATGGCAGACAAAAATGAAGCAGCGAAGATCATCCGCTGCTCCGAAAGTCTAAATTATTAAACAAAAAACTTGCAAAAGTGAGTCTTATTTAGAAATCTGCTCACACTTCTGATTACCAACTGTACAGCTGGTCTTGCAAGCTGACTGGCATGATGTCTGGCATTCGCCACATCCACCCTTCTTAACTGATTCTGTAAGGTTTCTTGTTGTTAAAGTCTTAATATGTTTCATTGGTCTGTCCTCCAAGTCATAAAGTTATTTGAATGATAACACAAGCTGAGTATGTTTGCAATACCCGACCAGCTTATTTAGCTTCTCTTGCCTTTAAATCATCTCCGTCAAAAACTTCAGAGATAGGTGCTCCTGCTGGAACCATAGGGAATACCTTATCATCTTCAGGAATAATGCACTCAATTACAACAGGTCTTCCAGCCTTAATAGCCTGTTCAAAGGCAGGAGCAACCTCCTCCTTTTTTGTAACTCTTATGGCCATGCATCCAAGTCCTTCTGCAACCTTGCAGAAATCTACACCATCATTAAGGACTGTCTGGCTATATCTCTTGTCATAGAACAGAGTCTGCCACTGGCGAACCATACCAAGTACATGATTATTAATTACAACCTGAATTATTGGAATATTATAACGGCTGGCAGTTGCAAGCTCATTTAAGTTCATTCTGAAGCATCCGTCTCCGGCAATATTAACTACTATTCTGTCGGGATTAGCAACCTTGGCTCCTATGCAGGCTCCAAGTCCATAGCCCATGGTTCCAAGTCCACCAGATGAAAGGAAGGTACGGGGCTTGGTGTAGCTGTAATACTGAGCTGCCCACATCTGATGCTGACCAACGTCTGTAGTTACAATTGCTTCGCCACCAGTAGCCTTATCCAGCTCCTCAATTACGTAGGGACATGAAAGGGCTCCATCCTCATATTTCATAGGGAATTTGCTCTTTAACTCAGCAATTCTGTTCATCCAATCAGAATGATCCTTCTTTGAAAGCTTTGAATTAATATCCCTAAGTATACATTTTAAATCACCAACAAGACTTGCGTTGGTTTTAATATTTTTATCTATCTCGGCTGCATCAATATCCAGGTGAATAATTTTGGCTTTGCTGGCAAAGCTCTTAGGATTTCCGATAACTCGGTCAGAAAATCTTGCTCCAAGGGCAATGAGCAGGTCACACTCACTTACACCAAGGTTAGATGTCTTAGTACCATGCATACCAATCATGCCGGTATATCTGGCAGACTTTCCGTCAAAGCCACCTTTTCCCATCAGGGAATCACATACAGGTGCATCCAGCAGTTCAGCAAACTCTGCAACCTCTGCGCAGGCATCAGAATAAATTGCTCCGCCGCCCAGATAAATGTAGGGTTTCTTAGCCTTTTCAAGATATTTAACAACCTTATCAAGTTCTTCCTGAGTGTATTTATTCTCTTTTACAACAGGAATAGGACTCTTTGTCTGGAATTCACATTTGTTTGCAGTTACATCTTTTGTTATGTCAACCAAAACAGGGCCTGGACGACCAGACTGTGCAATAAAGAATGCCTTTCTGATAGTATCAGCCAGTTCATTGATATTTTTTACGATATAGCTGTGCTTTGTAATTGGCATAACTACTCCGGCAATATCAACCTCCTGGAAGCTGTCCTTGCCAAGTGCAGGTAATCCTACATTGGCTGTAATAGCAACAACAGGAATCGAATCCATGAATGCAGTAGCTATTCCAGTTACCAGGTTGGTAGCACCAGGTCCACTTGTAGCAAAGCATACACCAACCTTACCAGTGCTTCTGGCATAGCCATCAGCTGCATGGCTGGCACCCTGCTCGTGACTGGTTAAAATGTGATTAATTTCAGGATGCTTGTAAAGTTCATCATAAATATTAAGGATTGTTCCACCTGGATATCCAAATACTGTATTTACGCCCTGTTCCTTAAGACACTCTATTACAATTTGTGATCCATTTAACACCATGTTATTTTCCCTCTTAACAAATTATTTCTGAAGAATAGCTCCTCTGTTACCACTGGTTACCATCTTTTCATATCTGGAGAGGTATCCGCTTGTAACCTTTGGTTCGCGGGGCTGCCATTTAGCTTTTCTAGCAGCCATTTCTTCATCAGATACTTTTACATCCAATTTCATCTCAGGAATATTAACTGAAATAATATCGCCCTCTTCAATCAGGGCAATTGGTCCACCTACAGCTGCCTCAGGAGACACATGTCCAATGCTGGCGCCACGGCTTGCACCTGAGAAACGACCATCAGTAATGAGTGCTACACTGCTTCCAAGTCCCATACCGGCAATAGCTGATGTAGGATTAAGCATCTCTCTCATTCCAGGGCCACCCTTAGGACCTTCATATCTGATTACAACTACATCACCAGCAACAATCTTTCCTGACTTAATTGCATCAATAGCATCTTCCTCACAGTCAAATACTCTGGCTGGTCCTTCATGAACCATCATTTCTTCAACTACTGCACTTCTCTTTACTACTGATCCGTCCGGAGCCAGATTTCCCTTAAGTACTGCCAGTCCGCCTGTCTTGGAATATGGATTATCAATTGGTCTGATAACCTCAGGATTTCTATTCTTAGCATCCTTAATATTCTCTCCAACGGTCTTGCCAGTTACGGTCATACAATCTGTGTTAAGGAGTCCCACATCAGCTAACTCCTTCATAACAGCATATACACCACCAGCCTCATTTAAATCTTCCATATATGTAGGACCTGCAGGTGCCAGGTGGCACAGGTTAGGAGTCTTTTCACTAATAGGATTAGCATATGCTATATCAAAATCAAATCCAATTTCATGTGCAATAGCAGGAAGGTGAAGCATTGAATTAGTTGAACAGCCCAGTGCCATATCAACTGTAAGAGCGTTAATTACAGCTTCCTTGGTCATAATATCACGAGGTTTGATATCTTTTTTCAAAAGCTCCATAACAGCCATACCAGCATGCTTTGCCAGTCTGATTCTGTCTGAATATACAGCAGGAATTGTACCATTTCCACCAAGCCCCATACCCAGAGCTTCAGTTAAGCAGTTCATGGAATTGGCTGTATACATACCTGAGCATGAACCACAGGTAGGACAAACCTTCTGTTCAAACTCTCTTACATCATCTTCTGTCATAGTGCCGGCAGCAAAGCTTCCAACAGCTTCAAACATTGATGAAAGACTTCTCTTCTGTCCTTTTACATGTCCGGCCAACATTGGTCCACCGGAAACAAAAACTGTAGGCACATTAATTCTGGCTGCCGCCATCAAAAGGCCAGGTACATTCTTGTCACAGTTTGGCACCATTACAAGGGCATCAAACTGATGAGCCAGTGCCATACACTCTGTTGAATCTGCAATCAGATCTCTGGTTACAAGAGAATATTTCATTCCAACATGTCCCATAGCTATTCCATCACAGACAGCAATAGCTGGGAATACTACAGGTACACCGCCAGCCTCGGCAACACCGAGCTTAACTGCATTTACTATTTTATCAAGGTTCATATGGCCCGGTACAATCTCATTATATGAG
This sequence comes from Lachnospiraceae bacterium UBA1729, assembly GCA_002315945.1. Lineage (GTDB taxonomy): Bacteria > Bacillota > Clostridia > Lachnospirales > Lachnospiraceae > UBA1729. The sequence continues at coordinate 6,843 of DCIJ01000070.1, forward strand.
CTGACAATACCAACCATGGGTTTTTTCATTTCTTCTTCAGTAAAGCCCAAAGCGTTAAAGAGACTTCTGTGGGGAGCCTGCTGCATTCCAACTTTTACATTATCACTCTTCATTTTTTTCTCCTTTTTTAACAAGAATTAATGATTACATTCTAATCAGACTATTTTATTCTTTCAGCAATCAGCTGACCCATTTCCTTACAACCGACCCTGGTGCAGCCTTCAGACATAATATCTACAGTTCTATAGCCTTCTTCCAGGACTGCCTTAACAGCAGCTTCAATGGCATCTGCTTCTTTATCCAGGTCAAGACTGTATCTTAACATCATTGCTGCAGAAAGGACTGTAGCTATTGGATTAGCAATATCCTGTCCGGCAATATCCGGGGCAGAACCATGGCTTGGCTCGTACAATCCAAATTTAGTGTCATTTAATGAAGCACTGGCAAGCATTCCAATTGAACCAGTTACCATGCTGGCTTCATCTGAAAGAATATCTCCAAACATATTCTCAGTAAGTATTACATCAAACTGGGCAGGGTCCTTGACAAGCTGCATTGCACAGTTGTCAACCAGCATATGCTCCACTGTCACCTCTGGATAATCCTTAGCAACTTCATTTACAACTTCTCTCCAGAGTCTGGAAGAATCCAGTACGTTTGCCTTATCAACGGAGGTAACTTTTTTACGGCGCTTCATTGCCACATCAAAGCCTTTTATTGCGATTCTTCTTATTTCACTTTCTGAGTAGGTGAGGGTATCAATAGCTTTCTTTTCCCCATTTTCCTCAATAGTTTTTCTATCACCAAAATACAGACCGCCGGTAAGCTCTCTCATAATGAGCATATCAAAACCGGCCTGTCTGATTTCTTCTCTTAAAGGACATGCCTCTGCCAGCTCCTTATATAAAATCGCAGGTCTTAAATTTGCAAACAGATTAAGGGACTTTCTCAGTTTAAGAAGTCCAGCTTCCGGTCTCTTGGATGGCTCAAGCTTATACCAGGGTGATGTTGAAGTATTGCCTCCAATCGATCCCATTAGTACACAGTCAGCTGCCTTAGCTTTTTCAATTGTCTCATCTGTCAGAGGAATACCATGAACATCAATGGAAGCTCCGCCCATCAGGACATCTTCAAAATTAAATTCATGGCCATATATTTTGCCAACTGCTGCAAGCACTGCCTTAGCCTGAGTAACAATCTCAGGACCAATTCCGTCACCTGGGATAGAAACGATGTTGTAATTCATAATCTTTCTCCTCATAATTTATAATAAAAAAACAAAAGGACTCAAAGCTTACGCCTCAAGTCCTAATCAGTCTCTTCTTAGTTCTCTGATGCCTTCTCAACCATTGCGATTGCATCTTTTTTCATAGGAATGCGGCAGTTCTTATTGCTACCAAACTCGACTATTACAGTATCATCAGTAATATCAATTAGCACGCCATAAAAACCGCTGGTTGTAAGAACGCTGTCACCAATCGCCATGGATGATAACATTGTTGCAACTCTCTTCTGCTCCTTCTTCTGAGGACGAATCATCATGAAGTAGATAAAAGCAACAATTACAACTATGTATGCTACCATAATAAGTCCACTGCTTGCTCCCATTGCAGCCTGCATTAACATATTATTTTCCTCCTAAAAATTATTTCTATTGTATTTATATAAAAACACTTTTTATATAATACAAAACTTTTTTGTAAATCACAAGCAAAAAGTTTTAAAGGGGTAAATTATATCTAATCCACCTCTCCAGAATTCAACATATCAATTCTTTCCTTCTTAAAATTCTGGTAATTTCCTGCATCAATTGCATTTCTGATATCTTCCATCATGTGATTATAGAAGTACAGATTATGAAGAACACAGAGTCTCATTCCAAGCATTTCCTCAGCCTTTAATAAATGTCTGATATATGCCCTGGTATACCTTCTGCAGGCAGGACAGTTGCAGCCCTCCTCGATAGGTCTGGTATCAAGCTGATATCTGGCATTTTTTAGATTAAGCTTTCCGTATTTTGTCCAAAGCTGACCATGTCTTCCATTTCTGGAAGGATATACACAGTCAAAGAAATCAACTCCTCTGTCAACTCCCTCCAGAATGTTGGCAGGTGTACCTACACCCATCAGGTAGGTAGGCTTATTCTCAGGCAGATGAGGGACAGTCACATCCAGAATATGATACATTTCCTCATGGGTCTCTCCTACTGCCAGTCCTCCAACTGCATAACCGTCTAATTCCATCTCAGAAATAGTCTTGGCATGATCAATTCTTATCTGGTCAACCACACCACCCTGATTAATACCAAACAGGAGCTGTTCCTTGTTAATGGTATCCTCCAGAGAATTCAGTCTGGCCATTTCCTTCTTACATCTCTCCAGCCATCTGGTAGTTCTTTCAACTGAGTTCTTAATATATCTGTCATCTGCCTTGCTGGGTGGACATTCATCAAAAGCCATGGCAATAGTAGATGCAAGATTTGACTGAATCTGCATACTCTCTTCAGGACCCATAAATATTTTATGTCCATCGATATGACAGTTAAAGGTTACACCCTCTTCCTTGATTTTTCTAAGCTTAGCCAGAGAAAAAACCTGAAATCCGCCTGAATCTGTAAGAATGGGCTTGCTCCAGTTCATAAATTTATGAAGACCTCCCAGCTCTTTGATCACCTTGTCTCCAGGTCTGACAGACAGATGATAGGTATTGGAAAGCTCCACCTGTGTATCAATACCTTCCAGATCCTCTGTACCTACAGCTCCCTTGATTGCTCCAACAGTTCCAACATTCATAAACAGTGGTGTCTGCACTGTTCCATGAACAGTCTGAAATTCTGCTCTCTTTGCATTTCCACATTTTTTTAAAATCTTATAATTGGTCAATTAACTCCTCCAGGCATATGCCATTTTCTTTCATATACTTTGCCGCAGCAACTCCCACATATCTAAAGTGCCAGGGCTCAAACTCTATTCCCGTAATATATTCCTTACCCTTTGGATATCTCAACGTAAATCCATACTCCCAGGAATGTTCCTCCAGCCAGATTCCTGTCTGAGTCTGAGCAAATCCTGCGTTAAGGGATGAATAATTATTACTTATCAAATCCAGTGCAAGCCCTATCTGATGCTCACTGGAGCCAGGTACTGTAACCGCAGTGGATGCTAAGGCATAGCTTTCCATATAGGTCAGTCCTTCCTCCCTGTAATCCATTATCTTGTTATCAAATAAAGCATTCTGCCTTGAATCATTTCTGTAGGGTGAGCATACGATAATACTTACACCTTTGTCTGCAGCATCATCTATCATTCTGCTCAAATCATCAATTATTCTGGCATCACACTTCATTCCTTTATATATTGTTCCCAGTTCAAACTCATATCCTTCAGGAATTGGATGCTGCTTGTTGACAAGAATCAGTCTCCAGTCATCAGCTGACAGATTTGCCAGTTCAGATTCCTCCTTAACCTGTTCTGCCAGCTGTTTCTTTGTATTGGCAGCCAGCACCTCTTCAGCATCCTTAGGAGTATCCTCTTTTATTATTGAATACTGATTATCCTGATCACTGTCAGCTCTGAAGCCAAACTCATCAGCCTTAAATTTGTAGTTTTCATCTGATTCGTATGGACTAACCGAGAGGAAACCAGCTTCAAAGTCCTTCACTCCACGCCCATAGTCATAGGCATTAACCTTTTCCAGGCCTTCAATATTTTCCCCAAATAAAAACTGTCCAAACAAAAAGAGGAATACTATTCCTGCTGCTAACAGCAGTCCTATTTTTTTTGTGTTGTGAGTAAGCTTTTTCCTGATATAATCACAAAACCTGAGAAGGGGAGTAACTATTATCACAAAGGGCTTTAACAACGGGCGATGGTTCCCCAGATTTCTAAGGGAAATAATTAATCTTTCAAAAAAACTAAAGTACATATTATCTATTATATATTTTCTTCAAATAATCCATGCGTGAATGCATGTTGTCAAACATAAGGTCAACCAGGGTAATTGCAGCCATGCATTCTACTACAACAACTGCTCTTGGCACAACTATGGGATCATGTCTTCCTTTTATTTCGCAGACAATATCCTCGCCATTCTTATTTACTGTATTTTGTGGTGAAAAAATCGAAGGTGTAGGCTTAACATGAGCCCTGAACACAATCTGACTTCCATCAGAAATTCCGCCTAAGACTCCGCCTGAATGGTTTGAAACCTTTTCAATACTACCATTCACCATTCTGAATCCATCATTATTTTCGCTTCCCTTTGATGCTGCTGCCCTAACACCGTCACCCATTTCAAAAGCCTTTACTGCTCCTATGCTCATAATTGCTTCTGACAGTCGGGCATCCAGCTTATTAAACACCGGCTCCCCTATTCCTGGCATTACACCATCTATTACACACTCAATAACACCACCAACAGAGTCCTTGTTGCTCATGGCCTCTTTTAAATATGCCTCAGCTCTGTCACTGGCC
>DCIJ01000070.1:11506-12831 GCA_002315945.1 Lachnospiraceae bacterium UBA1729
CCTCTGTAATCCCTGAAACCATATTTTTCATCAAATGTATAATCCGCATGTCCGGGTCTGTAGAAGGACGCTATCTCAGAATAATCTGTGGATCTCTGGGAAGTATTTTCAACCATCATGGAAATTGGGCATCCTGTTGTCCTGCCTTCAAACACCCCCGAAAGAATTTTGATGCTGTCAGCTTCCTTCCTCTGGGTAGTAATGGCACTGCTGCCAGGCTTTCTTCTGTCCATGTATTCCTGGATATCATCCTCATTAAGCTCAAGTCCGGCAGGCACACCGTCCACAACGCAGCCTAACGCCTTACCATGAGACTCTCCCCATGTAGTTACTGTAAATATATTTCCATAGGTTGAACCAGCCATATTTCCTCCAATTTGAAAACAATGATTTATTTTTTCTCTAATAATTTATTAATACATTAAGTATTTCCATGCTCTGGAATTTTTTATCAAAGGTTGCCGCCACACATTTGTTGGCAACAGATATTAGTTCGCCAAGGATTTCGTCTGTCACCGAAAAAGAATATAACTTTTCAATCTTTGAAGAAGCAATATAATCCACCGTATATCGTGTATCACTTTTTACTTCTTCTGAGAGAATCCCAGGGAATTCTCCCTCTATACACATAAGCTTTATTTCAAATATGGCACGAACAAGTCTGTTATCATAGGCATCATGGCACAAAGCCTTCAGGGACTGGTATATAAGCTTAAGCATATCCACGTCCACATTGTTCTCTCTGCCATAATAATCTACCAGTTCCAAAAAATAAGTACCAAAGCAGCAGGCTTCATAATCCGTCCTGAACTCTTCAAAATAGGTTATTATATCTGCATCGGTCAGATTATATGAACTTCTCCCGGGAAAAAGTTTAAACTTCCCAAAAGAAAACGCCCCTGTTGGAGCAGTCAGTCTGTTTCCCTGTCTCCTTGCGCCTCTGGCATAGGCTGTAATCTTGCCCTTTTCTTTAGTAAACAGGGTCAGGGTTCTGTCGCTTTCTCCAACCGGCTGTGATTTTATTACTATACCCGTCACTTCGGTATACTCTGCCATTATTCCTCTTCTCTGTATCCAAAGTTCTGAATAAGAAAATCGCTCTCTCTCCAGTCCTTCTTAACCTTAACCCAAAGCTTTAGATTAACCTGTCTGTCCAAAAGCTTTTCTATCTCATATCTGGCAGCCGAACCTATCTTTTTAAGCATAGCCCCGCCCTTGCCAATAATAATGCCCTTGTGACTGTCTCTTTCACAGATTATGGTAGCATCAATATGGGATATTCGTCTTTCATCCTTCATGCGGTCAATTACCACCGCTATTCCATG
>DCIJ01000070.1:12950-17120 GCA_002315945.1 Lachnospiraceae bacterium UBA1729
GGTCCAAAAGGAAGATATCTGAATATACACTTTAACAGCTCATCTGTGTTTTTATTCTTTAAAGCCGATACGGGTACCACCTCTGCAAAATCCAGCTGATCCTTATATGCCTCAATAAAGGTATACACCTCCTCTGGTTTTACAGTGTCCGTCTTATTAATGACAAGAATAACAGGGATATCTGTCTTCTTAAGCATTTCAATAATGTGTCTCTCACCTGCTCCAATAAAGGTTGAGGGTTCCACCAGCCACAGAATCACATCCACATCTCTGATTGATCCTTCTGCCACGCTGACCATAAAATTGCCCAGCTTGTTTTTAGCTTTATGAATACCTGGTGTATCCACAAAAACAACCTGCCCTTCATCAGTAGTAAGCACTGTATGAATCCTGTTTCTGGTTGTCTGGGGCTTATTTGAGGTAATAGCTATTTTTTGCCCGATTAGACAATTCATAAGTGTGCTTTTACCTACATTAGGACGACCAATTAAAGATACAAAGCCTGATTTAAAAGTATTAATTTCCATAGTTCTCCTGTTATTACATTAGACTTTCAATCGAAGTAAAGAGATCCTTTTCTTCATTAATCTTTTCTTCGTTACCGACTGTACACATAATATCAAAATCAAGAAACGCCTCAATATAATCAGCCATTCTCTGAATATCCTGATTGGTTACCAAAAGTACCTGATCACGCTCTTTTTGAACATCTTCCTCAGTAAGTCCAGTCAGATATGCGCTCATTGAGCGAAGACCCTTTGTCTGTGGAGTCAGCGGCATATCCATCTCACTAAATGCTCCAATTACATATCCTGTCAGCGCTCTTTCATCCAGCTCAATATTTCTGATATATGAAGCAGCTCCTTCATATACATCCAGCGTCTTTTTAAGATTTGGGTCTCTGTATGAAACAAAGAAAGAATCACCGCTCCTTCCAAACCCACTCATACATCCGTAAGCACCACCTTTTACTCGAACCTGGTTCCACAGATAGTCATATCCCATCATAACCTTCAGTACTCTAAGAGCTCCGTCATAGGGTAAACCCTTATATCTGAAGTTACCACATCTGGCAACATACTGTACCTGGGCTGAATTAGTGAAGCCTTCTTTTTTGCTAACCGCCTGCTTCTTGGGTCCGTATACATCAGCTATAGTAGCCTGCTGGGAAGTCTTCTGGTCAGACTTAACCCCCTTAGACTTAAGTGCCTTAACATTTTGAACTATACAGTCAACAAAAGACTTGTCTCCTGTAAAATCAACCAGCAGCTTGGCTTCATTACATATAAAAGCCTCAACCTCTCTCAAGTCCCTGACAAGGCCTTCATACATCTCATCAAAATTCACATCCAGACTGTCTAAATATCTGTAGTATTCAATTCCTGATACAGCCTCTGAAAGAGCTGCCCCGGGAGCAAAATTACTTGCGGCCCTAAGCATTGAAAGACTGTGGCCTGCGGCCATGAAATGAGCCTGCGCATGGGACTTTGCTTCTCCAATTATCTCCTTCAGTCTCTTGGCATCTTCCAGAATGCTTCTATACATAATCTCTTCAGTCAGACTAAAGGCCTTATCAATATTCTCATTAAGTGTTCTAACTTTAATCTCAAATCTGGCACTTACAACCTTTGGATTGTTATTGTCAGTGTATATACCTATATTGGAACTCATTCCACCTGTATGAAGATTTACCTCATTGTACAAATCTCCATAGGAATAGTTTTGCGTATTTACAATTCCACACAGGGTCTTATACAGACCTAATGGGCCGGTAAGTCTTGCAGGCAGATTGTTTATATCAAATAACAGCTTGATATATGCAATCCCATTGGTAAAAATATCATGCACCAGAATATCACAGTCATCTTTTGTAACTAATTCATTTACAAAAGGCTCTGCTTCTTTCTTAATATCGCTTCTTTTAAGCATCGGAAGCTTGGCCAGATCCTCAGGCAGATCCTTGGTAGTATGATATTCATCTAAAGCTTTGGTATCTTCAATTATTGCTTTAAGTTCATTTTCTCCCAGAGAAGCTCTGTAGTCTGCCAGCTTTTGCTTCAGCAGGGCGTCTTTTTTGGCTGTAAGTCCTTTCTGTGGTCTTACCTCTACCAGAGAGACATGAGTATTATTCAGCAGATATTTCTCAATAAGGCTTTCAAAATAATCTGTGTCGGCTTTTTTCTTAAGGCTCTCAAATGTAGCATTTGCTTCCAGATGAATAAAGGGCTTGTTTTCATCATAGAGCCAGCTGTCCATTATCTGGAGACCATACATAAGACCCTTGGGATATGAACCAAAGTCAGCCTCCTTGTACTTAAATTCAAAATAATTAAGTGCTGCCTTGAGGCTCTTTTTATTCATGCCCTTTTCACAGATGGACCTTAAGGTATCATAAATAATGGTTTTAAAATTTTCCTTGTCAGCAGAATTTGCCTGCTTGGCCACTATACTAAAATAGGGCTGGGCAATACCATTCTCATACAGGCTGTACACCTCTTTGCCAATATTATTGTCCAAAAGGGCCTCATACAAGGGTGCACCAGGTGCAGAACAAAGAGCATAGTCAAGAACCTGAAAAGCCACATACAACTCAGGATCCAGACTGTCTGCCACTACAGTATTCAGTGAAAGATATGTTGCATCCTCTACTGCTTCTTCGTCAGTGATTGGATACTCTCTCAGATAATCCACAGGCTTGTCAAAGGCCTGCTGAAGGGCAATAGTGGAATCTATATCAATTTTATCAAAATTAGAAAGATAGTTTTCATCTATCCATTCAAGCTTTTCCTCCATGTCCATATCCCCATAGAGGTAGATATAGCTATTGGAAGGATGATAATATTTACTATGAAAATCCAGAAAATTCTCGTAGGTAAGCTCTGGTATTACATCCGGGTCACCACCGCTTTCAACACCGTAAGGACTCTCCGGGAACAAAGAATTCATGATGCATCTCTCATGGACATCATCCGGTGAGGAAAAAGCACCCTTCATCTCGTTGTATACAACACCATTCAGCTTCAGCTCTTCTTCAAGCTGAGCCAGCTCATAGTGCCAGCCTTCCTGCATAAAAATTTTCTTTTCGTTATAGATGTTAGGATAGAATACTGCATCAAGATATACATGTAAAAGATTTTGAAAATCAGCATCATTACAGCTGGCTACCGGATATACTGTTTTGTCCGGATAGGTCATGGCATTTAAAAATGTATTCAGGCTGCTTTTAGCCAATTCCACAAAAGGATCCTTTACCGGAAACTGCTTTGATCCGCATAATACAGAATGCTCTAAAATGTGAGCCACACCAGTGCTGTCTGTGGGAGGAGTTCTGAAGCCAATATAGAACACCTTGTTAGGATCATCATTGGAAATCAGAGCAACTCTTGCACCGGTTTTTTTATGTCTTAACAAAAAGCTTTCACTATTCAGTTCTGCAATTTTATGAGAATCGATTACTTCATATGCTTTAAAATTCATGGTTAATTAATTCTTATACTGTATCCCTTTGATTACAGCACAATTCTCTCCTTCTTTACTTTACAGATTAAATTTTGCCTTGTAGGTAAGCAGGGCTGCTACCGTCTTACCATCTGTCATCTTACCTTCGTAAATCATCTGACACATTTCGTCCAGAGAATGCTCCTCAAAGGTAACAAATTCGTCCTCGTCCAAATGCTGCTGTCCGGGAGTCAGATCGGTGGCCAGATATATACCTATTTTTTCATCACAAAAGGCAACTGTTGTATTGCACATAAGCAGGAATTCAAGCTTACCTGCTGTATAGCCAGTCTCCTCAGAAAGTTCTCTGGCCGCTGCCTCCTCCATGGGTTCCTCTCTGAAATTAAGTCCACCAGCCGGAATCTCCAGGGTGTATCTTCCAAGAGCATGTCTGTACTGCCTAACCATAAGAATATTTCCATTATCCAGTACTGGAAGCACAGCTGCTGCTCCCTTGTGATCCACAATATCCCACAGCGCCTCTTTGCCATTTGGCAGGCTGATTGTATCCTGAAAATAATCAATGACAACTCCATGATGTATTAATTTTCTATCCAAAAGCTTAAAATCTTCGCTCATTATGACCTCCTGTCAACATATAACATTAAACATGAAAACAAAATTCAACAAGATATTATACCTAATTTGAATGTAAAAAAGCAATCGAAAAAA
>DCIJ01000070.1:17186-31207 GCA_002315945.1 Lachnospiraceae bacterium UBA1729
GAGTCATCCTTTATTTCGTATACACTAAATTAAAATTTAAGCTAACAGCTTTTCAACAGTGGCAAGCTTAACACACAGGGCAAAAAGCTCAGCTGCCTTATACATTTCATCCAAAGAAGGATATGTAGGAGCAATTCTGATGTTAGAATCAGCCTCATCCTTTCCATAAGGATATGTAGCCCCAACATTTGTTATTACCATACCTGCTTCCTTGCAAAGAACACCAATTCTCTTTGCACATCCGTTCATGGACTGGAATGAAATAAAGTATCCACCATTTGGATTTGTCCAGCTGGCAATATCCAACTCTGACAGTTCTCTCTCAAGAGTAGAAATAACAGCCTCAAATTTAGGTCTGATCAACTCAGCCTGCTTCTTCATCTGTGCTTTAATACCAGACATATCCTTGAAATATCTGACATGTCTAAGCTGATTAATTTTATCATAGCCTATTGTCTGAATAGTAATGTGCTTCTTTGCCCAGGCCATATTCGCTGCTGATGTAGCCATTGCAGCAATACCTGCACCGGCAAGACTTACCTTACTGGTTGAAGCAAACTCAAACACCAGATCAGCATTTCCACATTTTTCACATTCAGAAATAATATCTAACAGGCTGTCTGCCTTATCTTCATATAAATCATGTACTGCATAGGCGTTGTCCCAGAAAATTCTAAAGTCCTTAGCCTTAGGCTTAAGGGCAGCGAAACGTCTGACAGTCTCATCACTACATGAGTATCCAGTTGGATTAGAATATTTAGGAACCACCCAGATGCCCTTGATTGAAGCATCGTCTTTTACAAGTGCTTCAATAGCATCCATATCCGGGCCATCAGCCTTCCACTCAACTGGAATCATATTAATTCCAAAAGATTCTGTAATGGCAAAGTGACGATCATATCCTGGAGTAGGACAGATGAATGACAATTTTTCCTGCTTGCACCAGGGCTCTTCTCCTGCGATACCAAAAAGCATTAATCTTGCTATGGTGTCATACATGATAGGGAGACTTGCATTACCAAATACCATCACATGATCTGAAGTGGTACCCATAATCTCTGCCATAAGTTCCTTGGCCTCTGGAAGTCCGTCCATCACACCATAGTTTCTGCAGTCAATATTATTGGAACTTTTCATGTCTGAGCTACTGTTAACAGCATCTAACAAATCCATTGATAAGTCCAACTGATCAGGTGCAGGCTTACCTCTGGACATATCCAGTTTAAGTCCCATAGCCTTTTTTGCTTCATAGGCTTCCAACAGGGATGCCTGCTCTGCTTTAAGTTCCTCAATTGTCATGTCTGCATATTTTTTCATAATAATCCTCATACATACTTGTATACAATAATACTATATCCTGAAGTAGTTTACTAAATATAGTTATTTTTTTCAACCCATTTGTACTAAAAAAAATGCATAAAAAAACTTCCACCCAAATGGGTGGAAGTAGTAAAAATCACTTTTAAATTATACAAGCATTTTCTTCAGCTCATTCATAAATGTATCAGCATCTTTGAATTCTCTGTATACTGAAGCAAATCTGACATAAGCTACCTGATCTAACTTCATGAGTCGGTTCATAACAAGCTCTCCAATCACATCAGAAGAAATCTCTTTCTCCTCCATGCTGTAAAGCTGTGTCTCGATCTCATCAACAAGATTGGTAATAGACTCAACACTTACAGGTCTCTTGTGGCAGGCTTTTAATACACCGCCTTCAATCTTGGTTCTGTCATAGGTTTCTCTATTATTGTCCTTTTTGATAACAATAAGTGGAATTGTCTCAACCTTTTCATATGTGGTAAATCGCTTGTCACACTCGTCACATACTCTTCTTCTTCTGATAGACGCATTGTCATCAGCAGGTCTTGAATCAATTACTCTGGTATTGTCTAATCCACAAAAAGGGCACTTCATAATAAAAACCTCCTACAAGTCTACATAACTACGCAATTATTGTAACTCACTGTATACATTATGTCAACAATCAGGTCTGTAAAAAATGTCCTTAAACACCAGTCTGTGCAGAATATTACATCATTCCACCCATTCCACCGCCTGCAGGCATAGGAGGCATAGGCTCTTTGATTGTAGATACTACTGCTTCTGTTGTAAGAAGTGTGCTTGCTACACTAGTTGCATTCTGAAGTGCACTTCTTGTAACCTTGGCAGGATCAAGGATACCAGCCTTAACCATATCTACATATTCTTCGTTGTAAGCATCAAAACCAACACCAACTTCTGACTCGCGAACTTTGTTGATAATTACAGAGCCCTCAAGTCCGGCATTTGCAGAGATGTGGAATAATGGAGCTTCTAAAGCTTTGAGAACAATATTAGCACCTGTCTTCTCATCACCTTCAAGTCCGGCAGCAAGCTTTGCAACTTCTTTTGAAGCATGGATGTAAGCTGAACCACCACCACAGATGATACCTTCTTCTGCTGCAGCTCTGGTTGCATTAAGAGCATCCTCCATACGAAGCTTAGCTTCCTTCATTTCGATTTCTGTTGCAGCACCAACACGGATAACAGCTACACCACCTGCAAGCTTTGCAAGTCTTTCCTGTAATTTTTCTTTATCAAAATCAGAATTTGTCTCTTCAATCTGTTTCTTGATCTGAGCAACTCTGTCAGCAATTGCTTTCTTGTCTCCAGCGCCATCAACAATAACTGTGTTCTCTTTCTGAACCTTAACACTCTTTGCACGACCAAGCTGAGCAAGAGTAGCCTCTTTAAGGTCAAGACCAAGTTCATCTGAAATCACCTGACCACCTGTCAAAATAGCGATATCCTGAAGCATTGCTTTTCTTCTGTCGCCATAGCCGGGAGCCTTAACAGCAACAACGTTGAATGTACCACGGAGCTTATTTACAATAAGAGTTGTAAGTGCTTCACCTTCAACATCCTCAGCCACAATAAGAAGCTTGGAACCGCTCTGAACGATCTGCTCAAGAACAGGTAAAATCTCCTGAATGCTTGAAATCTTCTTATCTGTAATAAGAATATAAGGATCATCAAGAACCGCTTCCATCTTGTCCATATCTGTAGCCATATATGCTGAGATATAACCACGATCAAACTGCATACCTTCAACCAAATCAAGTTCAGTAAGCATTGTCTTGCTTTCTTCAATGGTAATTACACCATCACCTGTAACCTTTTCCATTGCATCAGCTACCATCTTACCAACTTCTTCATCACCTGAAGAAACTGCTGCAACTCTTGCAAACTGCTCTTTGCCATTTACCTTGGCTGACATTTTTGCAATTGCTTCAACTGCACAGTCAGTTGCCTTCTTCATTCCTTTTCTAAGGACGATAGGATTAGCACCTGCTGCAAGATTCTTCATTCCTTCATTAATCATTGCCTGAGCAAGAACTGTAGCTGTGGTTGTACCATCACCAGCTGCATCATTAGTCTTGGTAGCAACTTCCTTAACAAGCTGAGCTCCCATGTTTTCAAAACCATCTTCAAGCTCAATCTCTTTTGCGATTGTAACACCGTCATTTGTAATAAGAGGTGCACCATATGACTTATCAAGAACTACGTTACGTCCTTTAGGTCCAAGTGTTACTCTAACTGTATTTGCTAATTTATTTACGCCTGCTTCCAAAGCTGCTCTGGCGTCAGCGCTATACTTTAATTCTTTTGCCATGATATTTTCCTCCTGATATCTAAAAAAAATAATTATTCAACAATTGCAAGAATGTCTGCCTGCTTGATAACAATGTATTCTTCACCATCAAGCTTAACTTCTGTTCCGGCATATTTTGAGTAAATAACTGCATCACCAGCCTTAACTTCCATCTTAACCTCTTCTGTACCAGGTCCAACTGCTATTACCTTAGCCTGCTGAGGTCTCTCCTGAGCCTGTCCGGGAAGAACGATACCTGACTTGGTGGTCTCCTCTGCCTCTAACTGCTTAAGAACAACTCTGTCTCCTAAAGGTACTAACTTCATAATTACGCCTCCTTAATTATATAAAGATTATTTTATACTGAGTTATTACAGAAAAAAATCTGTAGTGTTAGCACTCGCAGGTATCGAGTGCTAACTTACTTTGTGTATATTACTATCGTAACTAAAAAAATGCAAGAAAAAGATACCCGTTTCCTGCATTTTTTATATTTATTTTATTAATTCTATAATCCCAAATATTTACTTTCAAACTCTGCAATTGATATAGGTTTTGCAAAGAAAAATCCCTGAAACAGATTGCAGCCAATATCCCTTAAATACTCAAACTGCTCTTTTGTTTCAACACCTTCAGAAATAACTCCTATGTTCATTTCCTTGGTAAGGTTTACTACCATTTTAAGAATCTTGTTTGCCTTCTCACCCTGGCTATAGGACAGGAATCCCATATCCAGCTTCACCACATCTATATCAATGTCCTTAAGCATATTTAAGGAGCTGTAGCCACTTCCGAAATCATCCATTTCAATGGTGAATCCCTGGCTCTTGAGCTCATTGATCATAGCAATCTGTCTTACAGAGTCGGTCATAAATACAGTCTCTGTAATTTCCAGCCTCAAAAGACTTCTTGGAATATGATATTTATCTGTCAGGTCACAGAGAGTCTTTGAAATATTTACATAGTAAAAATCTCTTGTGGAGATATTCACGGACACATATTTATCTGTTATTCCTTTGTCAATCCATTCAGCTATTTTCCTGCAGGCCAGCTCCCAGATAAACATATCCAGTTTGTATACAAGAGCTGTATCTTCCAGAACCTTGATAAAGAAAGCTGGTGAAATAACCCCCTTAACCGGATGAATCCATCTGGCTAACATCTCTGCTCCCATACATTCGCCATCCGAACTTATCTGGGGCTGAAGATATCCCTGAAATTCCCCACCATTGAGAGCATCCTGAAACTGACTGATAATCCACTGCTCCTCCATAGCCTTCTGACGCAGTTCCTCGCCATAATATGCAATCTGCTCAGTAAAGCTTTCCTTGATGGAAGCTATTGCCATTAATGCTCTGTCGCACATAACAGCTACACTCATATAGGGATTGTTTATCTCATATACACCCATATGAATATGCAGTCTGTAGGCTCTGCTCTCGGCAGACTTGGAAACCTGCCTCATACATTCTATAAATATTCCCTCATAGTATTTTTCTTTCGGAAGACATACAGCAAACACATCGCCGTGTAATCTTCCATACACCGCATCGTCCTTAACAAATGCAGACAGCAGTCTGGCTATTCTAACAAGAATCTGATTTCCTGCTTCTATTCCAAAAATGTCATTGAACAGCTTAAATTCTTTGATGTCGGAGCATACCATCATGTAGGTAGAATCAGAATTCTCCCTAATCATTTTTCCAGCCTGTTCGTAGAAAAACTGCCTGTTATACAATCTGGTCAGTGCGTCATGATTAGCCTTATATTTTTCACTGCGAAGTTCCTGAAGCTCTTTTGTCCTATCACAAAAAATCATATAGCTTCCAAGCTTCAGCTGCCTCTCATCAATAAGCTTGTTCATCGATACATAATAGTGCTTCTTTTCTCCATAGGTAACAAAGCTGGTCTCCCAGCTGCTTCCTACAAGCTCCAGAACTGCTGCATTACTTATTTTTTGCGCATAATACTCTTCAAATTCTGTCTTAGGGTCATCACTTGGAACAATGTCCTTGGCAGCGCTATTAAAGTAAATTACTTTTCCATTATGATCAAAGGCAACTACTCCATCCTTCTGGTTGTCGGTAATCTGAGCCATTACTTTTTTTCTAAAACCAAAAGGTAATGTATTTATCAGAATGTGACCCAGATAACAGCACAGAATTGCATACAGGAAAAAGGTGTAATCCAGAGCAGAATCCTGTGTAATACTAATATAGTTGATTCCCATACAAAGTATGGTTACGGCACATACTCCCAAATATCTGACAAAGTAGGCTGTCGTCTCTCCAGCCGCCTTGATTACCACATTCAGACAGACAGTTGTAATCATGAGATAACACATTATCATGTGGAAGTACATTCCTACATTGCCTTTACCCAATACAAGAACCTGATTTCCTAAAACATTCTTATATGCGCCAGGAAATGCAAAACAGGTCCAGGGATTTGTAAGCAGACAGACAGAATCAATGATGCACAAAGCACTCCAAAATTTAATCCATTTTAAAGATTTAGTCTTTCCTGCATATAAAAGTACTATATGCAAGTATCCTAGTATTGCCCAGGAAATACTTGCAAAATAGAGTCCTTTAAAAAACATCTGCCATGTCTTGTCTGGCAACACAAGGTATAAAACATTTGCCACATCACCCAAAACGATACAGGAAATGGCTCTCTTATACAAAAGCATTTTCTTATCATTGGATATGGGCGAAAAAACCGCTATCATGGTCAGAAGCACCATAATGATCAGACTGACTATTATATATCTGTATACCATCTTTCAACCTCATTCTTGATTGAACCGATTATATATTCTGTATGATTTTTCTGGTTCATAACAGCACTCATCGATACCAAATATCTTGGATAATCCATGTTAACATTTAGCAAACCCAATTCAGCCTCAACATCTTTTCCTTCATGGAATACATCTGTGAACATCTGCCGCAGTTTATCTACATCTGTATCCCACACCTGCCATACCATGGCTGGATCTTCCATTTTGTTTGATGTAAGTCTGTCTGGAAATTTCCATCCGAATCTGGTTTCCATATTTTCAGAAAAACGAATAGTACCATCTTCAATTCTAATAATAAAGAAGGTTCCGGTACTGTCATTCATGATTTTTGAAATAATAGAATCCTGAATTCTTATTATACTGTTTTTTTCGGCAAGCACTCCAATACTTACCTTTCTAAAAAATCTAAACAGCACCAGTACTGCAAATATCGCAAGCAGTATCGTTGCAACTATCGCCAGAACCGACTCCAGTGTCATAGAATATTGCATAATTACGCCTCTTTTTTACATGAGTCTAAATTTTGATGCCATACCAATAAATTCTCTATTGTTTTTCGATTTAGAGAACATATCCAAAATCCTGTCTACTGCCTCCTCCGGCTTTAATGAGTTAAGAGCACGTCTGATAATGGTCATTGCTTCCTGTTCTTCCGGTGTTAACAGTAAATCATCACGTCTTGTTCCTGATCTTGGAATATCAATAGCAGGGAATATTCTTCTTTCAGACAGTTTTCTGTCAAGAACCATTTCCATGTTACCGGTACCCTTAAATTCTTCATACACAACATCATCCATCTTGCTACCTGTCTCAATCAGAGCAGTTGCAAGAATAGTAAGGCTTCCACCATTTCTCATATTTCTTGCTGCACCAAAGAAACGCTTAGGCATATGTAAAGCCGCAGGGTCAAGACCACCAGACAGAGTACGTCCACTTGGGGGTACAATAAGATTATAAGCACGGGTAAGTCTTGTAATACTGTCTAACAGGATTGCTACATCTCTTCCATGCTCAACAAGTCTCTTGGCTCTCTCGATTACCATCTCTGATACTCTTCTGTGATGCTCTGGCAGCTCATCAAAGGTTGAGTAAATTACTTCAACATTTTCGCCTTCAATAGCTTCTCTAATGTCTGTAACTTCCTCAGGTCTCTCATCAATAAGCAGTATAATCAGATGCATTTCCGGATTATTATGCTTAATGGACTTAGCCACATCCTTTAACAGTGTTGTCTTTCCAGCCTTAGGAGGGGATACAATCATACCTCTCTGTCCTTTTCCTACAGGAGACATGATGTCCATTACTCTCATTGCCACTGAACAACCTGGACATTCCATCTTTAATCTCTCGTCAGGGAAAATAGGAATTAAATCTTCAAACTTCTTACGTTTTGAAATAGATTCGGGGCTAAAACCATTTATCTCCTTCAAATACAGTAGCGCTGAAAACTTTTCCTGCTGAGTCTTAATTCTGGTATTTCCACTAATCATATCACCTGTTCTAAGTCCAAATCTTCTAATCTGGGCAGGTGCCACATATACATCACTTTCACCAGGCAGGAAGTTATCACTTCTGATAAATCCAAATCCATCAGGCATAACCTCAAGAATACCCTTGGCAGTGTAACCACTGTCTAATTCTTCCATATCCTCCTGCTTAACCTGTTTTGCCGCTGCTTCTTTGCCAGAAGCATTTACAGCGCCATCTGCAGCCTGTCTGTCTTCCACTTCTACTGGCTGCTCCTCCTTGGGAGTGGACACTACAGCAGCTTTTTTTACCTTTACAGCCTTCTCTTTGACCTGGGTAGCCTTTGCTTCTTCTTCATCCAGTGCAACCATAGCATCGATAACTTCACTTTTTTTCATGGTACTTGAACCTTTGATACCACGATTCTTTGCTATATCTCTCAATATTGCAACACTTAGTGTTTCATATTTTTCTCTCATGCATTACCTCTCCTAAATTCTCTAACCTTAGTGCGTCCTCGCTGCAGAGCATTATCTACCGACTTTTCACTTTTTCCCAGGCACTCTGCAATTGCCTCAATTCCCAATCCTGCCAGATGTAACTCCAGCACCTGCCTCTCCATAGGACTTAGGCTGGTCCTGATACATTCCTCAATGGCCTTTACGTTTTCTTCATCTATTACAGCCTTCTCCGGATTATCAAATACTATATCCTCCAAAGAGTCCACCAGGGAATCTCCTGATGTATCGCCAGCCTGCTCATAGAGTGACACATAAAAATTCATGGGATAATTTTTCTTTGTTTTAGATGCTTTCACATATGAGTAAAGCTGTCTGGATACACAGATTCTTGCAAAGGTCGCAAAGGAGGCCTCCCGTTCCTTATCAAAGCCTCTGACCGCTTTTAGAAGTCCTATCATGCCTTCCTGAATCAGATCATCATAGTCACTTCCCAGAATATACATACTCTTTGCAACATTCTTAACAAGAGGTTTGTATCGTTCCAGCAAAACATCTGTAATCTCCTCATTATCCAGAGCAATTAAATCAATTAACTGTTCATCACTTAAGTCTTTGTCTGACAATTTCAAATGCCAACACCCCCGCCGCTACAGATGCATTAAGTGAGTCAATATTACCTCTTGTAGGAATAGCTGTAATAAAATCACATTTTTCCTTAACAAGTCTACCGACACCCTTGCCTTCATTACCAATAACCAGACCAATGGGACCTGTAAGATTCTGTGAATACATTATCTCACCATCCATATCAGCACACACAAACCAGAGGCCTTCTTTTTTCAACTGATCTATTGTATTAGCGATATTTGTTACTTTACACACTTTTGTAAAATTCAATGCTCCGGCAGAGGTTCTTGCCACAGTGGCGGTAAGTCCAACCGCTCTGTTTTTTGGAATAATTACTCCATGAGCTCCCGCCATGTTAGCAGTACGAATAATAGCTCCCAGATTATGAGGGTCCTCAATTTCATCAAGGATAATGATAAAGGGGGGCTCATTCTTACTTCTGGCCTCTTCAAGAATATCTTCTACTTCAAAGTATTTGTAGGCAGCAGCAATAGCAATAACACCCTGATGCTTACCTTCCTCACTCATTCTGTCCAAAAAAGTCTTATCAACAAATTTTAGAATGAGATCATGCTTTTTTGCCTCTCTTTTGATTGTATTTACCGGTCCATCCTGACAACCATCAAGGATAAAAAGCTTTTCAATTGTTTTGCCGGCTCTCAGCGCCTCTAACACTGCATTTCTGCCTTCAATCTGCAATGAATTTGTTTCGTTCATACTTCCACCATTCCCAATCCTATTTTACACAGTTCCAATATTCTGGAATACTGATTTGTCATATATAAATATCCTACCAGAGTCTCAAACCCTGTAGCTTTCAAATATTCTGACAGTCCAGAATTCTTTGCCTTATGTCCAGGGCTGGAATTCTTGCCTCTTCTGAACTGGTTCAGCTCATCCTCTGATAATAAATCCATAATTTTTGTTATTATCAATGCCTGAGTTTTTGCATTTACATACTTTACTGTTGCTTTATGGAGTCTGTTGGGAGATACATTTCCCTTAGATATTACAATAGTTCGAATAATCTGCTCATATACAGAATCGCCAATATGAGCAAGAGCCAGGGGCGAATATGTTCGAATATCCGCCCTTTTAAGCTCAAATGTGTTAATTATGTCGGTTAATCCACCGGTACTTAAGCTCTCTTCCACTTTACGCCTTCTCTTGTGTCTTCCAAAACAATGCCCATGTCAAGAAGCTTATTTCTAATTTCATCAGCCTTGGCAAAATCCTTTGCTTTTCTCGCATCTGTACGAGCCTGAATCATTACCTCAACTTCATCATCAAGAAGTTCTTCTTTTTTCTCTAAAATAATACCAAGAATGTCTGTAAGAGTAGCAAGTGTTTTATACAAACCAGCTGCAAATTCACAGGTTACACCTTCTCTGCAGTTTGTATTGGCAAAACGAACCAGGTCAAACACTGCCGAAATTGCATCTGCGGTATTAAAATCATCCTCCATTGCAGCTTCAAACTGTGCAGTATATTTTTTGCTTTCTTCTAACAGTTCCTTTTCTGCTGCTGTCATCTCTCCTGACAGCCCTTCTGTTGAAAGATGTCTGAGATTCTGCGCTGCATTCACAATTCTCTCAAGTGATGACTTTGCTGCTTCCATAAGAGTATCTGCAAAGTTTAATCCACTTCTGTAGTGGGCACTGAGCATAAAAAATCTTAATACCTGAAGGTCATATCTTTCTGCAATATCTCTTACAGTAAAGAAATTGCCCAGGGATTTACTCATCTTCTTGTTATCAATATTTAAAAATGCATTGTGCATCCAATACTTTGAGAATGTCTTGCCGTTGCAGGCTTCTGACTGAGCAATTTCATTTTCATGATGAGGGAATACTAAGTCCTCTCCACCTGCATGAATATCAATCTCGTCACCCAGATAACGTTTGCTCATTACTGAACACTCAATATGCCAACCTGGACGTCCATCACACCATGGAGACTCCCAGTAGGGTTCACCATCTTTTTTAGGCTTCCACAGAACAAAATCCATTGGATCCTTCTTCTGATCCTCACCTGTAACCAGAAGTGATCTTGAGCTCTGCATCTCGTCAAGCTTTTTGTGGGATAATTTTCCATAATCCTTGAAGGAAGAAACACTGAAGTAAACAGTTCCATCCTTAGCCACATAGGCATTTCCTTTGTCAATCAGAGTCTGAATCATATCCAGCATACCTGGAATCTCTTTTGTTGCCAGAGGATGTGTTGTAGCAGGCTTTACATTCATACCTGCCATATCCTTCTTGCATTCTTCAATGTATCTTGTACTGATTTCTGAAGAATCTACACCCTCCTCAAGGGCTTTTTTGATAATCTTGTCATCTACATCTGTAAAGTTTGATACGAAATTAACCTCATACCCTTTGTATTCCATATATCTTCTTACAGTATCAAATACAATCATAGGTCTGGCATTTCCAATATGAATAAGATTGTATACGGTTGGTCCGCACACATACATTCTTACCTTGCCTTCCTCAATGGGGACGAAGTCCTCTTTTCTCTTAGTCATGGTATTATAGATTTTCATTATTTTCCTCTTTCGATGCTATTAATTCTTTGTTCCAGCTCAATAATTCTATTAATCAGTTCAGAATTTGCAGCTTTTAATCCCTGAATATCCTCCTGAACCGGGTCTGGCATAGATACCTGATCCATACTGTCCTGAGGAGCATCTGAATTTGCTCTTTTTACAATCCTGCCCGGGATACCAACAACAGTGGATCCTGGTGGAACCTCCTGTAATACAACACTTCCGGCTCCAATCTTACTATTATCACCTATTTTAAAGGATCCCAGTACCTTGGCACCACTGCTAATCATTACGTTGTTACCAATAGTTGGATGTCTCTTGCCCTGTTCTTTTCCAGTACCACCCAGAGTAACGCCCTGATACAGTGTTACATTATCCCCTATTTCAGTAGTTTCACCAATGATTACACCAGTTCCATGATCTATGAAAAAACCTTTTCCAATCTTGGCTCCCGGATGAATTTCGATACCAGTCTTTCTAACTGCCTTCTGAGAGATATATCTGGCCCAAAAATAATGACCCTTTTCATATAATTTATGGGCTCTTCGGTAATACATCATTACCCTGAAACTTGGATACAAAAACACTTCCAAATTGGAATGAATTGCCGGGTCTCTCTCCCTTATTACTCTTATTTCTTCTCTTATCTGTGAAAAAAATCCCATGCTGAAAGCTTCCTTTGAGATTAGGATGTGATAATAGAATATTTTATGAATACTCGTTAACTCAATCATTATCTAAAAAAAAAGGACGTCTGTCAAGACGTCCCTTAAAATATCTAAGATAATATTTACATACCAGCCTGAGCTGCAACTTCTGCTGCGAAGTCATCAACCTTCTTTTCCATACCTTCACCAACTTCAAAACGAACCATCTTGGTGATTGTAAGGTCTTTTGAAACAGTTGCAAGATACTGACCAACTGTCTGCTTTCCATCATCAGCCTTAACATAAGCCTGATCAAGAAGACTGATTTCCTTAACCTGTTTTGAAATACGTCCTTCTACAAGACCGCTGAAAATCTTATCAGCTACATATTTCTCTTTGTCCTTCATAGCTAACTCAGCAAGTGTTGCCTTAGCTGCATCTGAGAGGAAGTTGAAGAGATACTTGTCTGTCTTCTTCTCTGCAAGGACTGCTGCGTCCTCAGCTGAGAATAAGTTACCAGCTTCAACCTGTCCAAATAATGCATTAAGGATAGGCTTAGGAAGTGTATCAGGAGCATTAAGAGCACTATCAATAGTAATCTCTTTTAACTTAGCCATCTCATCTGCTGAGATATCTGCTCTGCTGATATACTGAGGATTCATAGCTGCGATCTGCATTGCAATGTTCTGAAGAGCTTCCTTGCATGCATCATCTGAAGCACCGCTACCAGCTACAAGAACACCAATACGTCCACCGCCGTGAATGTATGAAGCAACTACATCACCACTAACCTTCTCAAATCTTCTGATAGAGAGCTTCTCACCAATTGTAAGAGTCTTCTCCTCAAGGTTAGCCTTCATATCAAGAATAGCTACAACATCTTCGCCATCACCAGCCTTATCAACTGATACTGCAAGAGCCTTATCTGCTACTTCCTGTACAAAATTCTGGAAAATTTCGTTCTTAGCAACGAAATCTGTCTCAGAGTTAACTTCTACTACAACTGCTGTATTGCCACTAGTAGCAACCTTAGCAATACCTTCTGCTGCAATTCTGCTAGCTTTCTTTTCCATCTTAGCTGCACCAGACTTCTTAAGAACATCTACTGCTGCTTCCATATTACCATCAGTCTCTGTAAGAGCCTTCTTGCAATCCATCATACCTGCTCCGGTAATTTCACGAAGCTCTTTAACCATAGCTGCTGTAATTGCCATTGTTGTATCCTCCTAGATTATAATCAATAAATTATTCAGCATCAGCCTCTGCAGACTCTGCAGCAAGAGCTTCAGCTTCTACGCTTGTTTCGCCCTGATTTGCTTCGATAACAGCATCTGCCATCTTACCAACAATAAGCTTTACTGCACGAATAGCATCATCATTACCAGGAATGATGTAATCAAGTTCTTCAGGATCACAGTTTGTATCGCCGATACCGATAAGAGTAATTCCTAATGAATGAGCCTCCTGAACACAGATGTGCTCCTTCTTAGGATCTACAACGAAGATAGCATCAGGAATTCTTGTCATATCCTTGATACCACCAAGGTTCTTCTGAAGTTTCTCAAGTTCCTTGTTAAGGTTTGCAACTTCCTTCTTAGGAAGAACATTGAAAGTTCCATCTTCTGCCATCTTCTCGATAGCTTTAAGTCTTTCAATTCTGCTTCTAATGGTCTTGAAGTTGGTAAGCATACCACCAAGCCATCTCTCATTTACAAAATACATTCCGCAGCGAGCTGCCTCAGTAGCAACTGCATCCTGAGCCTGCTTCTTTGTTACAACGAAAAGAATAGTACCACCCTGTGCAACGATATCAGCTACTGCACGATAAGATTCA
>DCIJ01000104.1 GCA_002315945.1 Lachnospiraceae bacterium UBA1729
GACAGGCAACAATAAATAATACCAGTGCAATAATGCCTCCCAGTCTGGGATTTGAAAAATACATCAGAAAATAAACAAAAAATGGTATAAGAATAAATCTGAGTGTTGTCAGTTTATTGGGCAGATTCATCGTATATATCTCCTATTAGATCGTATTCCGTAGCTTGAGTTATGTTAACCAAAACAAATTCGCCGGTCATAAGCTCTCTGTCTGAGTTAACAAATACAAGACCATCCACATCAGGGGCATCCATATGGCTTCTGGCTGCATATACATGATCCTCAGGCATATAACCTTCAATCATAACCCTGATTGTCTTGCCAACCTTCTCCTGATTCTTTTCAGCAGTAATCTCCTGCTGTAAAATCATCAGCTCTTCACGTCTTTGTTCCTTTATTTCTTCTGGAATCTGATTTGGCATCATAGCCGCTACCGTTCCATCCTCAGGGGAGTAGGTAAATACACCAAGGCGGTCAAATTCCATTTCATTTACAAATCTGTAGCAGTTCTCAAACTGTTCCTGGGTCTCACCTGGGAAACCGGTAATAATTGTAGTTCTGATGGCAATATCAGGAATCTCCTCACGAAGTCTGGCCACCATAGTGCGGATTCTGTCCTGGGTAGCAGCACGTCCCATGGCACGAAGTATTGAATCATCTCCATGCTGAATAGGCATATCAATATAATGACATACCTTGGGTTCTTCCTTAATTACAGTTATCAGCTCTTCAGTTATTTCTTCAGGGTAACAGTATAGAAGTCTAATCCATTGGATCTCATCGATAGCGCACAGCTTTCTTAACAGTCTGGGAAGATACTTTTTTCCATAAATGTCTGTTCCGTACACTGTGGTTTCCTGGGCAATAAGAATGAGTTCCTTAACACCCATTGAAGCCAGATGAAGGGCCTCATATATGATATCTTCCATTGGAATGCTTCGATAATTTCCTTTTACAGAAGGAATTACACAGTAGCTGCATCTCTTGTTACAGCCCTCTGCAATTTTTAGATATGCAAAATGTCCTCCAGTTGTCAGTACTCTTTCGTTAGGAGAAAGAACTGGATTAGAATGAATGCTTTTGAATACATTGCGCCTTTTACCACCAAGAGCATCCTTAATGGCTGGAACTATTTTATCAATGGCTGAGGTTCCAATAAGCACGTCAACTTCAGGAAGATCCTTGGCTATCTCCTCCCGATATCTCTGAGCCAGACATCCGCACACAGCCAGAACCTGCAGCCTGCCTGTTTCTTTGTACTTGCCAAGCTCAATAATAGTTTCTATGCTTTCTTCCTTGGCATCACCAATAAAGCAGCATGAGTTAACAACTGCCACCTCTGCTTCTTCCGGCTCATCTGTCACTTCAAAGCCAGCTTTGGTAAGCAGTCCCAACATTTTTTCTGAATCAACTAGATTCTTATCACAACCCAAGGAAGAAAAATAGACTTTCATAGCTTATCCTAATTAATCGTTCAAAATCTGAATAGTACCTTTGTCAAGTTCCTCAACTGCTGTTGAAAGAGGCTTCTTGCCATCAGTCTTAACAAATGACTCATCGCCGTCAATAAGCTGTCTTGCTCTCTTAGCTGTAGCCATAACGATTGAGTAACGGCTGTTTACGATAGGTGTTTCACCTTCTTCAACCTGTGAATTAACAGTGTTCATAAGATCTGCATAAGATGGATGTAACATATTTTTCTCCTCATAAATATATATTAATTATCTTTATTATTATAATGTTATCAGTTTTATTACAGTTCCTTCAGTTCAGAACGAATCTGCTCTATGAAATCTGTATTTCTTGATGCGGCCCACTTAGCACTTTCAATAACGGCATGCATCTGCTCCAGGCATATCTGACAGTCATCATTTACCAGAATGTAATCATACTGTTCAATGCCCTCAGACTCTTCTATTGCTCTCTTAAGACGTTTTTCAATAACATCTTCGGTCTCAGTACCTCTGCCAACCAGACGTCTTTTAAGTTCGGCAGCACTGGGAGGCATCACAAACAAAAGCAGTGCCTCAGGAAAACGCTCCTTAATTTTAAGGGCTCCCTGTATCTCTATCTCCAGAATTACATTCATTCCGGCTGCCAGCTGGTCGGTAACATACTGCTTGGGTGTACCATAGTAGTTGCCAACATAATTAGCATATTCTACCAGACCATCTTCGCTGATAGTTTTTTCAAATTCTTCTTTTGTTACAAAAAAGTATTCCTTGCCATTAGTCTCACCAGGTCTTGGGGCTCTGGTAGTCATGGAAACAGACAGGGCGTAATTATCATAATCAGAAACAAGTTTCTTCATAAGAGTGCCTTTTCCTGTCCCAGCAAATCCGGATACTACAACTAACAAACCTTTTTTCATATTAAATCCTATTCGATATTCTGAATCTGCTCTCTAACCTTTTCTATCTCAGTCTTAAGCTCAATAGCTCTGTTAGAGATTTCCAAATCTGTAGTCTTGGAAAGTGTAGTATTGGCCTCTCTGTTCATCTCCTGAGCAATGAAATCCAGCTTTCTACCAACACCTTCGGCTCCGTTCAAAGCATCCTTGGTCTGTTTGATGTGGCTTCTCAAACGAACAAGCTCCTCATCTACACATACCTTGTCAGCAAAAATAGTAACTTCTGTAAGCAGACGGTTCTCGTCAACCTGCGCATCACCCAGCAGATCAACCACCTTGTCACGAAGCTTTGTCTTATATTCTGCAATAATCTGAGGAGAACGTTCTTCAATAAATGCAACATGCTCAAGCATCACATCAAGCTTGCCTGTCAGATCCTCCTTCAGACTCATGCCTTCCTTCTCACGAACTGCCACGAACTGTGTGCAGGCACCACGAAGAGCCTTCTCTAAGCCTCTCCACATAGCATCTTCATCGGGAGTGGTCTCTTCCATGGCTAATACCTCAGGATATCTTGAGAGAGTTGATGTCCTGATATCATCGTCCAGGCCAAAATCCTCTGACATCTGACGAAGATACTTAAGATATTCGCAGGCAACTTCCTTATTATATCTAACAGTCACATTAGACTCAGAAAAATCCTCCAGGGTAATAAATAAATCCACTTTACCTCTGGAAGCATACTCCTTAATCAGTGCCCTGATATTTGCCTCAAACATATTAAGTTTTTTAGGCATCTTCATATTTACATCAAGATATCTGTGATTAACAGACTTAATCTCAACTGTAAATTTTCTATCTCCGTCTGTTATTTCGCAGCGACCGAATCCGGTCATACTTTTAATCATCTTTTTCCCCTCAAATCTACTATTTATCATATTCGGGCATGTCATACCCAGACTATTTTTCTCTTCGAAAAATGAAAGTACCGCCCAAATGAGCAGTACTTTCATTATAGTTTACATATTTTGTTGCGTCAAGCGACTTGACATAGCAAAATGAACCCAGGGGACGGGGTTGGGGGTTCATTTTGAACCCAGGGGACGGGGTTGGGGGTTCATTTTTATCAGATTTCGACCATCATCCCGGTGTGCATTGCCTGAAGTCTTTCACCCATGACTTCTTTTAACCATGGAAAGGCCACCGTTCCGGTGCAGTGTCCGGAATAGAAAACCGCCTCGCTGGAACCCATCAAATTTTTCCCCACAGCCATTACATCCATTTTTGACATCCTGCAGCTATTGGCACCGGCAGCTCCCATCATATGAAAACCACCAAAGAAGGCCAGTATTTTTTTATCAAACTTCTCCTTGACTTCCTCAATGATATTTTCCACTCCGGCGTGAGAACAGCTGCTTATTAAAACTAACCCCTCCGGATTATCAAACACAATGGTCTGCTCATGGGAAAAATCATCCGGCACTACATTGCCTTCAATTTTTGTATACATCCTGCATTTCCTTCCTGTAGCTTCCAGTCCAGGCGTGGAATGAGGAAGGAGATAAACTCCATTACCTAAATCAAGGTATCCGTCTACATATTCAAATCTGTCATTATACTTATCAAGGGTTCCATTGGGAATTCCAATATTCTTCTTCAGTGGCCCAACTATTTTATAAAAACAGTTTCTCTTTGATGCACTCTGCAGATATACTTTTGCCTCCTGATTAGCCTCAAAAAACTCTTTGTATCCACCCGAATGATCATAATGGGCATGAGATAAAAAACCTGTTTTTACTGTCTTCAGATCAATTCCCATTTTCTTGGAATTTTCAGAAAAAAGCCCGCTGGCTCCTGTGTCTATCAAATATTTTTCACTATTAAAATCAACCAGAAGCGATAACCCATGCTCACATCGAAACCCTTCACAGGCTGAATTCTCAACTAATACAGAAATTTTCATACTAGAATTTTCCCTCTAAGCTTTCTCTTTTTTTCTGCAAAAAAGCTTGCAACTCCACTATATCAAGTTATTTGTTGTCTAACAAATCAAGATACTCAAGGAAACCCTCGCAGCCTTCCACCACATCCCGGTATGTAGCCTCAAAATCCCCAGTATACCAGGGATCCGCCACATCTCTACCAGAGCCCGCAAATGACAGCATCTTGTAAATCTTGTCATCTGGGTCTCCCCCGGCGATCCTATTCATATTGCGAATGTTTGCGGTATCCATGCCAATGAGGTAATCATAATACTCATAGTCCTCACGGGTCATCTGGACTGCTCTGTGAGGTACCAGTGGAATGCCCTCCTGCCTCAGCTTCTGAACTGTACCATAATGAGGACCATTGCCAATCTCTTCCCTGCTGGTAGCAGCAGAATTGATTTCAAACATATATTCAATCTTTTTTTGTCTCACCATGTAGGTAAATACACTCTCTGCCATGGTGGAACGGCAGATATTGCCGTGGCAGACAAAAAGTACTTTTATAGGGTTCATTGTTCCTCCTGTTATGCAAACTTTTGCAAAGATATGCAACAGTTTGCTTTACCTTTTAACGTTTTCAAAAAGTACATAAAATAGGCCAAAATGGCATAACTTATGCATAGTGTGGCATAAGTTGGCCATGAAACGTAGTCAAAACGTAGTTTTTTCTTGCTGCAGAGACTACTGCAGTATTACATGACAGACAAACCTACTCACTCATAGCGGGTTCATTTGAACCCCCTAAGTGAACCCTCAGGGTTCATTTTAATAATCTTACCACGCACGCACATAAGAATGATAGCAAAAAAAAGAAAATGCGTGATGACTT
>DCIJ01000099.1 GCA_002315945.1 Lachnospiraceae bacterium UBA1729
CTTTCATTACTTTTCAGAAAAATTCCACCATACGCCACACGCTTCGCGGGTGTTCTTATGGTACCTACAAAAAAAGTCCACTCGGAATAAGTGGACTTGAAAAAAACATAATTATGGTTCAAATCCTCTCATTGTTCGACTTCGTCATTACATCTGTAATAGATGAATGCTCTTCGCTCAGGCTGGCACCTTCCCAATACTGGGGGTTGCCGTGGCTTCACAGGTCCTATGTACCTCCACCACTCTGAATAAGAGAAAACCCTATGGACTTAAATGTGCCGGTTCAACCGACCAACATAATATATATGATGTCAACACTAATGTCAACAAAATAAATATTAAACAAATATGAAATATTACGCACCAGATAGTCCTGGCCGAATATTCTTATGAAACTACTCTGAACTTAAACCTGTTAAGCTCCTCTTCACTGTCAACCTTGGAAATATTACCGCCTAAGGCTCTAAGCTTTTCAGGGAAGTCCTCATAGCCTCTCTCAATAAATCTGATGTCTTCTACTGTAGAAAATCCATCTGCTGCGAGGGCTGCCAGTACAAGAGCTGCTCCGGCTCTTAAATCAGGTGCCACAACAGGAGCAGGCTTAAAGCAGCTTACGCCTTCAATAATAGCACTGTTTCCCTGTACATTAATGTCAGCTCCCATCTTAAGAAGTTCGCCTACGTACTTGAATCTGTTCTCAAATATACTCTCGGTAACTATGCTGGTTCCGTCAGACAAAGCCAGTGCAACCGCCATCTGTGGCTGCATATCTGTAGGAAAGCCTGGATATGGAAGAGTCTTAATATGGGTTCTGGTAAGCTGGCTGGTACCAATTACCTGAACTGAATCATCACTTTCAATTACCTTACAGCCAATTTCAGAAAGCTTGGCAGAGATAGATTCCAAATGTCGTGGAATTACATTCTTGACTGTAACATTACCATTGGTAATTGCTGCCGCCATCATGTAAGTTCCTGCCTCTATCTGATCAGGAATAATAGCATAGGTGGAGCCATGTAAGCTTTCAACACCGGTAATTCTGATCACGTCAGTACCCGCGCCCTTAACCTTGGCACCCATACTGTTCAAAAAGTTTGCCAAGTCAACAATGTGAGGCTCTTTCGCTGCATTCTCAATAATGGTCTTTCCTTCTGCCAGAACAGCAGCCATCATTACATTCATTGTTGCACCAACAGTTACCACGTCCATATAAATATGGGCACCTGTCAGCTTCTCAGCAACAGTTTCTACCCGGCCATTACCAATTATTTCATTTTTTGCACCAAGAGCCCTAAATCCCTTCAGATGCATGTCAATAGGTCTCTGACCAATATTACATCCACCAGGCAGTACAACACAGGCCTTGTTCTTTTTGCCAAGTAGTGCACCCAGGAAGTAGTAAGAAGCTCTAATCTTCTTAACAGCCTCACCATCAACGATAAAATCATTGATTTTGCTTGCATCTATCTTAACTGTATGTCTATCTATATGTTCTACCCTGCCGCCAATGCTTTCAATTGCTTCAAGCATGACTTTGGTATCTCTAACGTCAGGTACATTCTCTATAGTAACTACATCATCGGTCATGATTGCAGCTGCCAAAATAGCAAGAGCAGCATTCTTTGCTCCACCTATCTCAACTTCACCAATTAGAGGCTGTCCTCCGTGAATAGCATATTGTTCCATAATTTCCCATCCGCCATATAGGCATGATTCAACACGTCTACAATATCGGTAATATTAATTATCCAAACGATTGACAATTATATCACAACAATTACGATTTTGCCAAACGTTATCAATATACTCTGAAAACGCTTAAATAGCAAGACGCAAAACCACACTGATTTACCAGTTTTATTGTCTGCCCTTTGGTTAACTTGCACAATCCAGAATAGGCAAACCCATCAAATTGTACACGGCATGTCCATGTGTATAGATATTTCCTTCCCTTTCCCCAGTCGCCCTTTCTACGGGATTCGGTATATGTATGAGATCCCAACTCTATACCCTCACCGCCTCTGATAACCCTGTCATCCAACTTAACATAACAGTCTTTTATAATGGTGCCCCCTGGTACAGAACTGTTAAAACAGGGATCATGCCATCTGTGTGGGGAACTTTCATCATATCTGCTGTCACTGGCGCTGCCACTCATGGGTGCCGCTCCCATTGAGTAGAGAATGTATTCCTCGTCCTCAACAGCCGTGTATTCAAATCCATACACGCTTTCAACAGACAATTCCTCTACTCCAGCTATTTTCATATTAATTGTTTTGGTATCAGTTCCCTGTCCCTCTGATTTAATCCTTTCAATACTATCAACCAAAGTATCCCAGTCTGCCTTTGCATCACACGCCACACCCTGTCCGCTAATGGCGGTGGCAATTTTTCGTTTGCCATTAGCTACATATTTTCCCAATTCATCAATTGCATCCTGTACATTATCTGCTTCAATGGAAGAGGCCTCTGAATTGTACTTGATTTTTGATGCATTCAGGTCTTCTATTACTTCATTAATTGAGATAATTGAAGTATTTACTTCCTCCTTGAACACCTTAAAATCGTTATTAATTATCTCTGTAAGGGCAGTTAATTTTTCATTAATTACCTGTTCCTTTTCAGCAAGGCTTCTATTTGCATTTTCAATTCCCGAGTCCATTGCTGCTTTCAGCTCATCAGCCTTTTTCTCCAGTTCATCTCTGATACTTTTGTCGGCCTGATCCATATCACCGCTTAGCTGATCCTCTGTACTTTCCAGATTCCCCTTCAGACCAATATAGTCATCATAGAGGTCCTGTATCTTTTTATAAGCCTGATTAATGGTTTCCATGGCTGCCGGATCTTCAACCTCCTGTATAGTAATATATTCGCTTCTTTCAATAATCCTGCTCTGATCTCTGTCAACTGTTTCCAATGCCTTGGCGATATTTTCATTATTTTCGTCTACCAGTCCCTTTATAAGGCTTTTTACCTGGGCCTCATTCATTCCCTGGGTTGTATACACTGGTGTCTCCACCACAACCTTGGGTTCACCAGCTTTTCCGGTAATGGTCTTAATGATATTGTTTTCAACCACCTCGGTGCTCATTTTCTTAGAGTTAATATAGCTTTGAACAAATCCCAGAACCATAAGCACAACTATTCCAATTGCAAACAGGCCAAAAGAAACCTTTAATGCCTTCTTAATCAGATGGCGCTCTCTCAACTTCATAATTTAATACACCTCCACATCCAGATATTCCTTTGCTTCCATAACCTTTAGACCATGGTAGGTTCTAACCATTATTTTGTCCTTTGAATGAAAAAAGATGAATAAATCATTAAGATAAATTCGCACGTTGGATTCCTCTCCTGCTTTTATCACTTTTGTAAGGTCAACAATTGGGCAAAGAGCGCCCTTTTCAATATTGGCCACTGAGTTGGAATTTCTAATATCACCAATAGTTCTGACCCTGACCCTCTCGTAATTTGGTGAAATAAGAAAATATGCTGCCAGTCCGCATAATAAAGTTAGTGTAAAAATATAATACATACCCCTCCTGTTATTCAGTTTTACATATGGAATAATATCTTTGAAAAAAGATATTCAGAAAAAATAAACGCAACGTAATCATATACGTTGCGTAAACTTTTGTAAATATATTTTTTAATCAGCTACATTTCTGTCAGGTCGTCCGGCATAATTCCACTGCAGATACGAGGAGATAAATTCATCAATATCTCCATCCAGCACTGCTCCTGCATTACTGGTTTCGCATGCCGTTCTCTTATCCTTCACCATAGTATAGGGCTGCAGGAAATAGGATCTTATGGCATTGCCCCAGGCAATCTCAGTAAGCTCGCCTCTAATATCTGAAAGTTTTTCTGCATTAGCCTCTTTTTTCAGCATATACAGCTTTGCTTTCAGCATCTGCATAGCCTTATCCTTATTCTGGAACTGACTTCTTTCATTCTGGCACTGAACAACAACACCAGTTGGAATATGGGTGATTCTGATGGCAGATGAGGTCTTGTTAATATGCTGACCACCAGCTCCACTGCTTCGATAGGTATCTATACGCAGGTCCTTCTCATCAATATCAACATCCAGATCCTCTTCAATATCAGGCATAACATCTAATGACACAAAGGAGGTCTGTCTCTTTCCCTGAGCATTAAAGGGAGAAATTCTAACCAGTCTGTGAACTCCCTTTTCACTCTTCAGATAACCATATGCGTTCAGTCCGTTTATCTGGAATGTAACTGACTTAATACCAGCCTCGTCCCCTTCCAGCATATCAAGGACTTCAATATCAAAGCCTTTCTTTTCGGCCCATCTGGTGTACATACGATAAAGCATCTGCGACCAGTCACAGCTCTCTGTGCCACCCGCACCGGCATTAAGCTTTAGTATTGCCGAACATTTATCATATTCCTCGGATAAAAGAGTTCCAATTCTCAGGCTTTCAAGCTTTGACTTAAAGGCCTCGAACTCTTCCTGTACCTCAGGAATCAGACTCTCATCTTCACTTTCATTACCCATTTCAATAAGAGTCTCAATATCATCATACTGTCCCATGAGCCCCTTGGCATCACCTACAGTATCCTTCAGTGTCTTGAGCTCCTTCATTTTTTTATTTGAAACATCCGGATCATCCCAGAAATTAGGAGCCTCCATCTCTCTCTCAAGCTCTTCGATTCTTTGTTCCTTGGCTTCAAGTCCCAAACCATCACAGACCTGCTTGAGTGGATCCTTAAATCCCGAGAGTTCAATTTTTATATTATCCAGTTCTACCATAATACTTCTTTCTATTAAGCTATTAGAATTAACTACTGCTTGTTGGAAGGATTACCAGACTGAGCCTGGGCCTGGGCCTGAGACTGCATAGCAGCCAGTACCTTAAGTCCGTGACACTGTTTAAACTTTTTACCACTTCCACAAGGGCAGGGATCATTAGGATATACCTTAATGGCCTGACGTCTGACAGGAGTCTTTCCCAAGGAGTCATCCTTGTTTGTACCAGTCACCTGCGCAACCTGCTCTCTCTCAACCTTCTGTTCTACCCTTACATGGAACAGAAGCTTAACTGTATCTTCCTTGATAGCAGCACTCATATCGTCAAACATATCGTAGCCGCATCTCTTGTATTCAACCAAAGGATCTCTCTGTGCATAGGCCTGAAGTCCAATACCCTGTCTCAGCTGATCCATATCGTCAATGTGATCCATCCACTTACGGTCAATTACTTTGAGTAAGATTACACGTTCCAGCTCACGAATAGCCTCTGCTTCAGGGAATTCTGCCTCTTTTGCTTCGTACAGCTTAACTGCTTCGCCCTTTAACTGCTGCTTTAATGAATTCTTATCCTTCTTGACAATTCTTCCCCTGTTTACAACCGGAAGAGGAATAATTGGCAGGAGAATCTCATTCAGTTCCTTAAGATTCCAGTCATCTGAATCAGCGTCATCTCCAATACTTGTATCTACTGCGCCATCTACAATATCAGTAATCATCTTGTAGATGGAATCTCTCATGCTTTCGCCATCAAGTACTCTGCGGCGTTCTGCGTAGATAATTTCTCTCTGCTCGTTCATTACCTGATCATACTCTAACAGGTTTTTACGAACGCCAAAGTTATTGCTCTCTATCTTCTTCTGTGCAGTCTCAATAGACTTGGTAAGTGATTTGTGCTGGATTTCCTGTCCTTCAGGAATTCCAAGAGCATTAAACATTCCAATGAGTCTGTCAGAGCCAAACAGTCTCATCAGGTCGTCTTCCAGTGAAATAAAGAACTTGGATTCACCCACGTCACCCTGACGACCAGAACGGCCTCTCAGCTGATTATCAATACGTCTTGA
>DCIJ01000078.1:0-71713 GCA_002315945.1 Lachnospiraceae bacterium UBA1729
GGGACGGGGTTCATGGTTCATTTTTCACTTTGGTATTGATTCTTTTTTATTTTATCGCTATACTTATCACAAAAATCTATATTTATTAGGAGAATGTATGCCAAGAAAACCGCGAACAATTAGTTCAACGGGCATATATCATATCATCCTTCGTTCTGTTAATCAGCACATTATTTTCGAAGAAGATGCCGATTATCAAAAGTATCTTTACATTTTATCCGATTGTAAAATCAAATTTGATATTGATATTTATGCCTATTGCCTTATGGACAACCATATCCATCTATTAATTTATTCAATACCAGAATCTTTACCTGGATTTTTTCAAAGTCTGGGGAGCCGCTTTGTCCGATGGTACAATTCAAAATACATCCGAAGCGGTCACCTTTTTCAGGAGCGATTCCATAGTAGAGCCGTTGAGGACAATTCTCATTTCCTAGCCACTCTAGTCTATATTCACAACAATCCCGTCAAAGCAAATATTGTTCAGTATCCCTATGAATATCGTTGGAGCAGCTATCATGCATTTTATGGTCAAAAAAATCCCTTGATCAACACATCTTTTTCTTATGATGTGGCAGGATCAAAGGATTCATTATTAAAATTTTTTTCTCATAATATTGACGCTGAGACAGATGCTTATTTTTCAAATGATCATAAAGAAGTTCATCATTTTTTAACCGACGAGGAGGCATTATCAATTTTTAAGAGCATAACAAATTTGCCCTCTACATCTGCTGTGCAATTTATCCCTAAAAAAGTGAGAAACCAATATATTCAATTGCTAAGTGAAAATAAGCTTTCACATAGGCAGATAGCACGAATCATGGATGTCTCGATATCTACTGTAAAGAGAATTTGCAAAAAATGAACCCGGAACCCCGTCCCCTGGGTTCAAAAAAGTGAACCTAGAACCCCGTCCCCCGGGTTCAAATTTCTTTATACTTCAGCAGTTCCTTGATGTAGGTATTTCCAATATCTGTCAAATTATGGTTTTCTCTTACAATATAACCTATTGTCAAAGGGTCCTCTTCTGTTAATTTTATGGCAACTATATCATCTTTCAGAGCGAGGGAATCTGTAATATTACCTGTTCCTATTGAATATCCATTTAATGCAGCCATCATTTCTGCACTGGTGGCTCTGTCAGTTGATGTTATTCTCTTCGAGAATGCATAATCACTCAGGGCTTCTTCTGGCAAATAGAAATCGTTATTGTTGCTCTGATCAAAGGATACGCAGGGATATTCTGCCAGTTCAGACAGCGATAGCTCTTTTCTGTCTGCTAACGGGTGGCTCTTCCATACATACACATAAGTTTCTCTTACAATTAATGGAACAAAGTCAAGATGATATTCATTAAGGAGTTTTTTCAAAAGTTTTTTATTTTTATTTGAATATGAGATAATCCCAACTTCGCTCTTATTATTTTTTACGTCAAGCAGCACCTCGTCTGTTTTTGTTTCATGCACATCATATGTGAAATTGTCAATATTGAAGGCCTTAACTGCTTCTACAAAAGCATGCACAGCAAATACATAATGGTGCATAGAGACACTAAAGTGCTTCTTTCCATCCCGACTTGCTCCAAAGCGGGTCTCAATCAAGCTGTAATGACTTACAGTTTCTTTTGCATATGATAAAAATTCGATTCCTTCTTCTGTAAGATAAACCCCTTTATTTGTTCTTTCGAAAATCCGAATATCCAGCTCATTTTCCAAATCCTTGATGGAGGCCGATAGTGCCGGCTGTGAAATAAAGAGCTTACCTGCAGCTTCATGAAGTGAACCAAAATTAGCAATAGCGATAACGTATTTTAATTGTTGAATTGTCATATTTTCTATTCCACTTTTTTTATTGACTGGATCACTGAAAATGAACCCGGAACCCCGTCCCCCGGGTTCAAAAAAATGAACCTAGAACCCCGTCCCCCGGGTTCAACCCCGTTTCTCGGGTTTAAATTTGTTGGCAGGATCACTTGATAGCCACTGTCTACCGTGAGCTGATCCCCATAATTCATCAAAGTTTATCTCATTTACAAAGCGCTCAACATATGATCTGAATTCTCTTCTGTCACCCTTTGTCTTATCAGAATTAAAATGTGCAGCAAAATCTCTAAAATATGTATTATTCTGAAATGCTGAAATCTGCCAGAGATCTCTTGCATATCCCCACAGATTTGGATAATCAACCAGTCTGTGTTTTGTGGGTCCAAAATTCTGTGCATATGCAATATCCAGGCGCGCAAGTGTAACATATAATCTAACATCCGAATCAGTTACATAATCGCCAAACAGAAATCTCTTATCTGCCAGTCTGTTTTCAAGAATATCCATGGCTGCATAAAAATTATCATATGCATTCTGATATGCTCTAAGGCTCTGAGCAAACTGGATTTTATACACTCCGTTATTAATATTATGGAAAAGCCAGTCATTTAGTTTATCAATTTCCTCGCGTAATTCCTCTGGATACAGGTCAGGCGCCCCTGCCTTATGAAATGGCTTAAATTCCACCTCAAAATAGTTAGTGAGCCTGTGATAATCATTATTAACCACTTTTCCTGTTTCTATATCAATAAGTGATGGAACTGTAGCCCTTCCAGCAAATCCAGGGATACTCTTTACATAGTGCTCAGCGAGAAATCTCGTTCCCAAAACTGGATCTCTGTGCTGCTCGTTGTATACAAATTCCCATCCGTATCCAATATCGTCTGATGAAAAACTAACCAGGTTTACACTGATAGCATCCTGAAGACCTAATAGCTCCCTTACAATAGAAGCTCTGTTTGACCAGTTGCATCCCTTGGCCCATACTAATCTGTACTTTCCAGCTGCTACAGGATTCAATCCCTCAGTCTCACCAAATCCAGTAGTAAACAAGTTCTGTTGTCTGATAAAATTACCATTCGCATCTACTTCAGA
Source organism: Lachnospiraceae bacterium UBA1729 (assembly GCA_002315945.1). Taxonomy (GTDB): domain Bacteria; phylum Bacillota; class Clostridia; order Lachnospirales; family Lachnospiraceae; genus UBA1729. Next base: position 2,925 of record DCIJ01000078.1, read on the forward strand.
ATTCTGAATATTGGGTCTGGGACTAATATCCTTAACATCCTCAGCTGTAACTGGTACAAAATCAGTAGGTTCCGGATATTTTCCATCAGTTACAGATTTAAAATTTCTTGGCTCCGACTCAACCGGTGCCCCTACAAAACAGCATGACATATCTTTATCCTCCTACTACCATCTAATTTCAAAAATTCAAAACGACCATTAAATAATTCAAAACAACCATTATGTCGCTTTTATCTCGTAATTAACTCTTCAACCAATCTGGCTCCCTTTTCAAGATTTTCTATGGTTACATATTCTTCTGTAGAGTGGACATTCTCCATTCCACAGGATACTACGATTCCTTTTATTCCATGTGCATTAAACTGATGATTGTCGGCACCCCCCAGGGTTTGTGTAACAATGGGGTTGATTCCAAGATGCACACAGCCTTCCTTAAATCTTCTTATTACGGCTTCGTCCTCATCCACTTCATAGGCTTTAAAATGGATCTCATAGGAAAAATCAACTTTTGCCCCAGTCTCTCCTGTCGCATTTTCAAATCCCATAATTATCTGACTCAATAATTCCAAGGCCTTTGAATGACTAAAGCTTCTGATTTCTCCAGCTACTGTACAGGCTTCTGAGACAATATTTGTGGCTTTTCCACCTGATATTGTACCTATGTTCACTGTTGATTCCTCATCAACCCGCCCCTGCTTAATGTTAGAAATTGCATAGGCTGCTGCCTGGATTGCATTTATCCCATCTTCGGGAGCAAAACCGGCATGAGATGCTTTTCCCGTAATCTTAGCGTTAAATGAAATTAACGAAGGCGCCCTTCTGGCAGCTGTGCCCACATCCCCGCTCAAATCAAAGCAGTAGGCTTCTTTGGCCTTGATTTTTCCATAATCAAATGCCTGCGCACCCTTTGTATAAACTTCCTCTGCCACAGTAAAAAGTATCTCAACTGTCCGGTGAGTTTTCCCACTTTCCTTAACTCTTCTGATACCCTCGATAATTTCAACCACGCCGGCAATATCATCTGCGCCAAGAACTGTGGTTTTATCACTGAATATTACCTGGTCTCTGACAACAGGTTTCTTGCCTGTACCCGGACCAACTGTATCCAGATGTGCTGATAATAATATGGGGGGCCTTGAGGCATCTCCTTCAAACACACCATATAGATTACCTGCATTCCCACCAATAGTGTTTGCCACATTATCCTCAACTGCTTCAATACCGATTTCATTAAGCAGCTTTACTACCTGGTCAGCTACCTGGCGTTCTTGATAGCTTTCTGCATCAATACTTGTAAGACTGAGAAAATCCTCAACAATTCTTTCACTCATAATGTTTCATCCACAAATCTGTAACCTGCCGGTAAAATAAATCCTTTTGCAATTTCAGGTGGCATATCAGGATGTGCAGGATACAACAGTGCAGTCTTGTTTCTTCTAAAGCCCCTGCGATTATAAAATCCCACTCCACCAGGATGGGTATTCAAAAAAATATTCTGCCCCTTCATCTGTTCAGCAAGTTTTGTAACAATATTCCATCCCAGATGAATGCCCTGGTATCCGGGATCAATTGCCACATTCAGGATAAAGCCCTGGGTTTTACAATCCGACACTGCTCTTGCGCAGCCTATCAGTTTATCTTTATCAAATGCAAATTCATAATACTGACTGTTTTCAAATGCCCCTCTTGTAACATTGATGTCCCGCTCATGCCCTCCAAAGGCAACCGACAGTATCTCATTTACCCTGTTATAGTCCACATTTATGGCACTATCAGTATATTTCACATCTTCGGCTGATATTGTCGCCTTGCTTTTTATCCCCTGGGGAAAATCCCCCACTACCGGATAAAATTCATTCTCGTATCTATATCCAAGTGGTAAAAAGTAAGTACTGTTACTAATACTGTCATCCAGTTCTGAGTCATCAGTTCCTGAGTAGGTAAAAGCATTTTTGGATCTGAAAAATCCCTGACCTTCAAAGACTGATATGGTTTCAGGACTTGTATATGCAAATATTTCATGCCCCTTAAACCTGTCTGTGACTTTATTTATCAGTGTTTCCCCTATGCCCTGATTTTCATATTCAGGAAAAATCCCATAGTCTGATATCAGTGTCCATTCATACTCATCCGACAATACTCTGATAAATGCTACAAGCTTTTCATCATCATATGCCCCCAAAACATAAGTACTATTGCCAATCAGACTCTTAACGGCCTCCTCATCAAATGACTTTTTTACCGAAGCCTGCGCCTCTAAAAAAGTACGTACCTGTGAGTAATCAGTATTCTCTTTTCCTTCCTTATATATAATATTCATGGTTCCTAAACACTCTTCCTACCCTGAGCTCAATAACTTGCGTATTATAATTTTGCATTATTTAGGGCCTGGTTCAGATCCTCAATAAGATCCTCTACATCTTCAATTCCGGGAGATACCCGGATAGTTCTCTCATATATGCCAAGCTCCTTCTGAAAATCTGGTGAGAGGCTTCTATGAGAAGATGTGGCAGGATGTCCAATCAGTGACTCTACTCCTCCCAGGCTTGCTCCGTGAGTAAATATCTTTACCCCATCCAGGAATTTGGCCGGGCAGTATTCATCAGTTAATTCGAAAGCAATCATTGCCCCACCATTTTTTGCCTGAGATTTTTGTATTGCATATCCTGGATCAGATTTGAGTCCTGGATAGTGAACTGCCTTTACTGCCGGATGTCCCACAAGGAATTCAGCTATTTTTTCTGTATTTGCTACCTGTCTGTCCAGTCTGACTCCCAGGGTTTTAATGCTTCTGATTAGCAGATATGCATCAAAGGGCTGAATAATCCCACCTAACACCGCCTGAATCTTGTGGAGTCTTTCAGCTAACTGCTGGTCATTCACTGCCACGATTCCGGCTATGATATCACTATGTCCACCAAGATATTTTGTAGCACTTTCCACTACAATATCGACTCCAAGTTCAAGTGGCCTCTGGAGATATGGTGACATGAAGGTATTATCAAGAATGGTCAGGATATTGTGTCTCTTCGCAATAGCTACCACTGCTCTAATGTCTGTTACCTTTAATGTCGGATTGGCAGGGGTTTCAAAGAAAATGCCCTTCACATTGTCTGTGATTTTACCTTCAAGCTCTTCCAGACTGTCTGAATTGACTATCTCATACTCAATTCCAAATCTTGAGAAAACATCCTTTAATACATCGTATGTTCCTCCATAGATAGCTCCTGAAACCAGAATCTTATCTCCATTATTAAAAAGACTGAAAGCTGCTGATGATGCAGCCATTCCGGATGCAAAGGCAAATGAAGCCTTTCCTCCTTCCAGTTTTGCAATAAGGGTTTCAAGAGCCTCTCTGGTAGGATTATTTCCACGGGCATATCCATACCCACTGTGGTCTTCAAAGCTTTTCTGAATAAAAGTCGATGTCAGATATACTGGAACATTGACCTCTCTCGCCTCAGTAATTTTATCATTAGCACCATGTATTAGTTGTGTATCGACTCTTTCACTCATAATATCGTCTCCCCCAAAATGCTTTGTTTTAAATATTTGTATTATTTTTTAACGCTTAGCGCATCAAGTGCAGGTGAATAATCACCGCCAAAGAATTCTTCATTAATCTTTTTTGAAGTACCATCAGCTATTACTTCATACAGTGCTTTGTTGATATCCTCAACAAGCTGTTCATTACCCTTTGATACTACAAAGAAGCTGTAATTTCCTTCGATATCATCGCTAAGAACGATTTTAGCTGTTGGAAGATCATATCCAAACTCAGGCACGTAGTAACCAAAATACATAGGTGCATCAATGATGGTAAAATCAGCTGCTCCTGATTGAACCTGATCAATCTGAATGTTGAGATCCGCATCTGTATAAGTAATAGAAATTGCTTCATCAGGATGGGCTTCATTAAAGTTTTCAACTGCAGAAGTATATGTGATTGCTGTTGCACCAATATATGTAAGTCCTGCAAGGTCCTCAATATTTACCTCGTCTCCAAGAGCAATATTTGAATTGGCAACTACAATGAATTCATTTTCAAACATGGGATCTGTAAATAAGTATTTTTCCTGTCTCTCTGCATTTTTGCTGAGGTTGTTAACTCCCAACTGATACTTATCAGAATCAAGACCAGCAAATATTGAAGGGAAATCTGTTACCTCCCACTCCAGCTCATACTGTGGAAGTCTGTCAAACACTGCTTCAATAAGCTTAATATTATGTCCTGTAAGATTATTGTCATCACCGTAAAAAGCAAAAGGTCTTGGCATAGCTGCTGTAACAGCATGAATTGTGACCACGTCACTTTCTTCCTTCTTTGCTCCACAGCCGGTAATCGTTCCAAGGATTAATGCTCCCAATGCTGTAACTGCTACTAATTTTTTAAATAAATTTTTTTTCATATCTTTCTCCTCCATCTTTCTCCTACCTTTTCGATAGGTTTTATCATAGTTGTATCTTATCACAGGTTTTCTTGTTAGAAAAATACAAAAAAAATAGGACTGGCTATAAATTTTATTTATAGCAGCCCTATCCCCTCACGCTTCGCCAGCGTCCTTATGGTATGTACCTATTATTTAACTGTATTCCAGTCAAACTGACTGATTTTTGAATAATACTGTTCAGGGGTCTCTCCCGCTGGATGTCTTAAGAATTTTTCATCCGGAGTACGGCTCAAAAGCTTACGGTTTTGAGGCGCAGACCATATTGCTTCATAATCAATTTCATCAACAAATCTTGCATTGTATGAATTGAAGATTCCAGGTTTTTTCCTTTCACGTGAAAAATCACGGAAATATGTATTATTTTTAAACGCAGGAATTTCATAGAGATCTCTTGCATATGCCCAGATATTTTTATGATCAATCATTCTCTTTTCAAGAGGCCCTAAGTTTCTGTAATAATATGAATCCCATCTTGCAAGTGTAACGTAAAATCTGATATCAGCATCAGTTACATAGTCACCAAAAAGGAATCTGTTAGTTTCAAGTCGTTTGTCAAGCTTGGCCATGGCAGAAAAGAAATCTTCATATGCTTCATTATATGCCACCAGGCTCTGGCCGAAGGCCATTCTGTAATGGGCATTATTAATATTGGGGAAAAGCCAGTCGTTTAATCTGTCTATTTCCTCACGCAGTGCAACAGGGTATAAATCCGGAGCATCCGCAGGCTGATACTTTCTGAAATAAACCTCTAAATAGTTGGTTAATCTGTGATAATCATTATTTACCACCTTGTTAGTTGATTTATCCACAAGAGCAGGCACAGTAGCTCTTCCTCTGTATTCTGCATCAGCATTTAAATATGCTTCACTTAAAAATTTGAGACCTGTCTGGGCATCAGTTCTATCAGGCTGATCTGTAAATCCCCAGCCATAGATATTTTTGATTCCCGTATGGTCAACAATAGATACACTAATGGCATCCTCTAAGCCAAGAAGCTCTCTGACGATAGAAGCTCTGTTAGACCAGTGGCAAAGCTTTGCCCAGAATAAATGGTACTTTCCACTTTCAGCAACCAGCTCTCCCTCCTTGGTTCCAAAGGGGGTTGTAAATCTGTTGGGCTGACGAATAAAAGCCCCCCTGTGATCTATCTCTTCCTTAATTTCCTGAGGACGTGGTAACACGCCTCTTTCCCTGGCATCTTTTTCAGCCAGTTCATCACTATATATTGTCTCCTGAATATCCTGTACATCAGGACTAAATCCACAGCATCCCATATTTTGCCTCCATTCACTGCTATTATCATATTTTTCAACGCATTTTTTAAATCACATAGTTATCAGGGTCCTCGAGCATATTGATATTGCGTAAAAATGCTTTCAGGCGTTCATTGCTTGGATCCTCAAATATTTCCTTCGGAGTACCATCAGCAACTATTTTTCCGCTTTCCAGAAAAATAATTCTGCTGGCTACAGACTTTACGAAGTTCATTTCATGTGTAACTAACAGGATTGTATTTCCCTCCTTGGCAGCACGTCTTACGGTAAGCAGAACCTCGTTTACAAGCTCCGGGTCCAGAGCAGACGTTGGCTCGTCCATTAGTAACAGCTCTGGATCCATCGCCAGAGCCCTGGCAATAGCAACTCTTTGCTGCTGTCCTCCTGATAGATGTTTTGGGAAATGGTACAGTCTGTCACTCATTCCAACCTTTTCAAGTTCCAGAAGCGCTCTCTTTTTTGCTTCTTCCTTAGGAATTTTCTTAACAACAGTAAGTCCTTCCATAACATTTTCCAAAGCATTTTTGTTTTTAAACAAATTAAACTGCTGAAAAACCATTTCTGTGTGATGTCTTAATTCCAGTTTTTCCTTAGCAGATTTGGATGTAAGATTATAGGTATTTCCATTTATTGTAATTTCGCCCTTTTCCGGTTTTTCTAACAGATTCAGGCATCTGAGAAGTGTTGATTTTCCAGTACCGGAAGGGCCGATAATTGCAACAACCTCCCCTTTTTCAATCTTTAGATCTACATTATCAAGGACCACATTGCTACCATATTTCTTACTTACTCCACGTATTTCTAACAGACTCATGCCTCTACCACCTCCGGAGCTTCATCAGGAATACTGATTTTTTTCTCAATAAGCTTAAGTATTCTTTCAAAAATAAAAGTTATCACCCAGTATATGATTGCAAGTGAGCAGTACACTTCGAAATATCTGTAATTTTTACCTGCAAGAATCTTACCAGCTGCTGTAATTTCCACTACAGAACATGTAAATGCCAGGGATGTACCTTTTATCAGTGCAATTAGTGAGTTGCCCAGTGGAAGGAGGGCAACGGTTGAAGCCTGGGGGATAATCACCCTTTTTAGCACCTGCCATCCAGACATTCCCATTGATTTTGCAGCTTCAAGCTGCCCCTTATCTACAGATAAAATTGCTGATCTGATTGTCTCGGAATCAAATGCTGACTGGTTTAGTCCCAAGGCCACCATAGCAAATACGATTCCTGGAATTCCATTGATATCATAATCTGTCCCGTAATAGTAATTGATATATTTAAGAGCTATGGGAATTCCAAAGTATGTGATATATAACTGCACAATTATTGGTGTACCACGCATGATTGATACAAAAGCTACTGCCAGCTGACTAAGTACCGGGATCTTATTAATTCTGATCACTGCGATGATTAATCCCAGGACCAGTCCTATAAATAGTGCTATCAGTGTTAAAAATAGTGTTGTAGGCAGATATTTGAGCAAATCCGGTATTGCCGTAAATACCAATGCTCCATCAAATAATTTTGCCATGATTAACCTCTCTTATTCATATAAGTCGCCTGACAGATAATGATCACCATTATCAGCAAAGATAACTACAATATTTTTTCCTTTGTTCTCTACTCTCTTTGCCACCTGGGTAGCTGCATGTAGTGCTGCTCCGGCTGAAATACCAATGGAAAAGCCTTCAATCTTTGGAAGTTCTCTTGCAGCTTTGTAAGCCTGCTCATCTGTCACATCAATGACCTCATTAAAGAGACTTACATCTGTAACTGGAGGAATTGCGCCTCCACCGATACCCTGAATCTTATGAGGTCCCGGCTCTCCACCATTTAGTACTGCACTTCCGGTTGGCTCAACTGCAATTATCTGAACATCTGGATTCTTTTCACGCAGGAATTTTCCAACACCACTTATGGTTCCGCCTGTACCTGCTGCTGCCACAAAAATATCAACCTTACCATCCGTATCCTCCCATATTTCAGGACCTGTTGTCTTGTAGTGTGCACCAGGATTATTTGGATTGCCTCCCTGACCTATGACAACCGAATTCTCAGTCTGCTCTAAAAGCTCCTGTGCCTTGGCACCTGCACCTGCCATATTCAGCTCACCTGGAGTTAAGTAAAGTTCTGCGCCAAAGGATTTTAGAAGAGTTCTTCTTTCTATTGATACATTATCAGGCATAGCTATTTTTACCTTGTATCCAAGGGCTGCACCAATGGCTGCCAAACCTATTCCTGTGTTTCCACTTGTTCCTTCTATAATAGTGCCGCCCGGCTTGAGTTCGCCGCTTTCTTCTTTTGCACGGATTATGTTGTAAGCGATTCTATCCTTTACGCTTCCGTTAGGATTGAAGTATTCAAGCTTTGCTAATAATTTTGCTTCCAGCTGTTCTTTTTTTTCATAATTTGTAAGTTCCACCAAAGGTGTCTTTCCTATTAACTCCAAAATACTCTGATAAATCTTTGCCATAATTTTTTCCTCCCTCTGTTAACATGATATTAATCTGCGTCTTTTTAACGCCTACCTTAGTAATAGGTTTTGTCTGTAAATGTATCTTATCATTACCATTCACGTTTGAATAATACGCAAAAAATAAGACTGGCTATAAATACAGCTTATACCCAGTCTTTTGATATTTTTCTTCATTTACCATGAAACTATATTAAATTGTCGTTTTTTCCTCAAAAGCATCCCTGATTCTATCCAGTGCCTCTGTAAGAACTGCCCTTGGGCAGGCTACATTAATCCGTTGGAATCCTTTTCCCACATCTCCAAAAATTGATCCACTGTCAAGCCACAGTCCAGCCTTGTGAATTATGAGATCATCTATCTGTCTGTCACTGAGTCCATATTTACCAAAATCAAGCCATATCATGTAGGTTCCCTCAGGCTTTTTAAATACAACCTTTGGAAGATGTGTCTTTATATATTCTTCAGCAAAATCAATATTTGCTTTAATATACCTGCTTACAGCTTCATACCATTCCTGTCCATGATCATATGCCGCCTGACTGGCAATGATGCCGGCAGCATTCAGCTGGCTGTAGCCAGAGGCATTATATGCTTTTCTGAACTTAGTATATATTTCCCTGTTAGGAATAAAAATGTTAGAAACCTGCAGCCCTGCAATATTAAAAGTCTTGCTGGGAGAGGTCGCTGTAATTGAAATTTTAGCATATGCCTCATCAAGCTTGGCAAACACCTGGTGATTGCCAGACCAGACAAAATCTGCGTGTATCTCATCGGAAAATACTATAACACCATGCTTAACACAGATATCCCCTATTTTTATTAATTCTTCTTTTGTCCATACTCTTCCAACAGGGTTATGAGGATTACACAAAAGAAAGAGTTTAACTTTGTTTTCAACTATTTTTCTTTCAAAATCTTCAAAATCAATTGTGTAATATCCGTTTCCATCATTTACCAGATCACTGCTGATAAGTGTTCTTTCATTATCATTGATAACTTCGCTGAAAGGATAATATACCGGCTGCTGGATAAGTATTGCATCACCCTTCTTTGTAACTGCCCTCACAGCAGTTGCAATGGCAAATACCACTCCCGGAGTCTTGTGAAACCAGCTCTTGTGCACATCCCACCCATAATGATTATTTATCCATCTGTGAACACTCTCAAAATAATCGTCATCCACTTCTGTATATCCATAGATAGCATGTTGCGCCTGCTTAACAAGGGCATCTTCTATATATGAGGACGTCTTAAAGTCCATGTCGGCAACCCACAACGGAAGCACTCCCTCCGGGAGTCCCCTCTTTTTTGCAAAATCATATTTGAGGCATTTAGTGCCTTTTCTATCAATTAAGCTGTCAAAATTCAGATTTCTTTCTGCCATATTACTCACCAACACTTCTTTTTTATTCTATCCATTAAAGGCCTGGTCTAAATCGCTAATCAGGTCATCAATATTTTCTATTCCAACTGACATCCTCAGTGTTCTCTCTGTCAGACCACTTTTTTCAAGCTGCTCCTTTGGTACATCTGCATGGGTCTGTGTAATGGGATATGTTAGCAGGGACTCAGTTCCTCCAAGACTTTCAGCATATTGGACCAGTCTGATTTTTTCTAATATTCTCCTGACACTTTCCACACTGTCTACATCAAATGCCAGCATTGCACCGGCACCCCTTGCCTGTTTTTTATTAAGCTCATATCCGGGATGTTCCTGAAGCCCCGGATAGATAACCCTTTTAACAATTTTCTGATTTTTTAACCAGTTTGCAAGCTTCAAAGCATTCTCCTGCGCCCTGTCCAGTCTTACAGCCAGTGTCTGAATGCCTCTGATTACGAGCCAGCTGTCAAAGGGAGACAGATTTGCACCTACAGTTTTATAAGCAAACCTGAGTTTTTCTGAAATAGCTTCATCCCTCACAATTGTGAATCCGGATAAGGTATCATTGTGTCCTGAAAGATATTTTGTTCCACTGTGAATAACAATATCTGCCCCTAAATCCAGAGGATTCTGAAGATATGGAGACATAAATGTATTGTCCACTATGAGAATAGCATTATTCTCGTGGGCTATTTTTGCTGTTTTTTCAATATCCGTGATATTCATTAGTGGATTCGTGGGAGTCTCGATAAAGAGTGCTTTTGTATTGCTCTTAATATATTTCGTAACATCCTCTTTACTGAAATCAATATAGCTGAATTCAATTCCGTTCTTTTCACTTATAGTTCTAAAAAGTCGTGTTGTTCCACCATAGATATCCACATCAACAATTAAATGGTCCCCTGAATTAAACAGTTCCATTGTATTGGAAATTGCAGCCATTCCGCAGGAAAACGCGATTGCGTCTGTTCCATGCTCAAGAGATGCTACTATTTTTTCCAATTGCTCCCGTGTAGGATTCTGAACCCTGGTATAGTCATAACCTGTACTCTGTCCCAGACCAGGATGCGCAAATGTAGCTGTCTGATAGATTGGCACGCTGATTGCCCCAAATCGCGCCTCCTTATTATCACGCTCCAAATGTATACATCGACTTTCTATTGCTAACGATTTACTCATATTTGTCTCCCCTTTTTCCACTGACCCGTCAATATTATCGTCTCCGGATAAATTAGCAATAGTATATATAATTCAGACCACTTTGGATAATATGCTCTTGTTATGATTCGCTATAACCTGGGCCTATAAATGAACCCGGGGGACGGGGTTGGGGGGTCAAAAAAGTGAACCCGGGGGACGGGGTTCTAGGTTCATTTTGCTGAAAAAGATAATATGGTATACACAGTTGCGTCCCCGATGGCATTACCATAAGGATTCTCTAATTTACAGTATCCACCGCTTCTTTCTAAATCAAAGGATGGGGTGCAGTATACAACTTCAGCCATCACTGATTTGAAATTAATTTCATGTGTTACACGATCAACCTCAACTCTTAAATCAACACGCCTGTCTGCAATCTGCCCGCAATCATTTACGTTAGCCAGCAGGTTATGAAATACTGGGAAATCTCCCCGTAAAGTGTAAACATACACATCCAATGTATTATATGGATTATTCCAGATATAAAGTGTCGCATCATCAAAATTAGTAGGCATCCCATTTGAAGCCAGTGTTCCAAGCAAGACCTCATAAGAATTTTGACATTTTCTTACATCTAATCCATAGGTTTTGTTGTAATCAATCGCTGTGCCCCCGGCATTGCTATATCCAGAAGGATATCTAATTGCACTTGCACTTTTACCTGCTGTAATATTTGAAACAATTCTTTCAACAAAGTTCTCTGTATCGAGACCTGACCATCTGTTTGTCGTAAACTGCTCCACTTTAAATGTCTTTTTTTCTTTATATTTGTTCATAGCGACCGCTAAAATCGGATTTGTAAAATCATGAAATGAATATGGATCGTACATATTAATTGCAGTGGCATGTGCCAGTTCATCTTGAGAATTTTGTCCTAATTGTCCTACAGTTTCCGCTGCAAAAACCGTAATGGGTGCAAACAGAATCATATGCATGAAAGCTACTGCCACAACAAACCTCAACGTAGTAAAGACTACGGTCCTTTTATTTTTTACCTGTCTTCCAATAATTGTGTATGCCATTGTATCTCCCTCTCTTTATGTCCATCGTTCTATTTACTATTACCCAATAAAAAAGTCGGGCAAAAGTGCCAACCAGGCTTTATTTTATCACAATCTATTATTCTTGCCGAGATAATGACCCCAGGGGACGGGGTTCTAGGGTCAAAAAAGTGAACCACTAACCCCGTCCCCCTGGTTCACCCTGGTTCACATATATGGTGTATTGCTCATCGGTGACTTCATATAATGGGAGGAATATAGTTTCCCTATTGCCAGAGTATGCTCTGTAGCTTGACTGCTTCCATGGATAGGCCTCATAGGTATGCTCTACAAATGGGGTTAAGGCTTCATCAATTGACCTTCCTTCCAAAGAGAACTCTTTTCCTTCTTCTCCAACGGCCGCCAATGCGATTGGTCCGTCCAAAATTGCACATATACCCTTATTATCAGAAAGCGACTTGGTGGACAGGCTTGCCACAAAGCCGACAGCCAGATCTTTGTTCTCGAATTTTTCCTTTATCACGTAATAATCTGAGCTTACAGTATGCAGCACACCATCAATTAGTATTTTTCCATCTGACCAGGAAGGTATTCTGATTTGTAAGGTAATCTCTTCCTCGGAATTTACTTTTATTAAAAAATTCCATCTGGACTTAGCCCTGTGCCCATTTTCTTCTCCAAACAGTGCCCCCGAACAGTAGTCCATATTTACCTCAGTAGAGACTGACACCTTTTTCCCATTCATTTCAAAGGCAGCTGATGAGTTAATAAACTGATCAATTGACACCAGTTTTTTTTCTTCATCCTTATAATATATCAGTGATGGATAAATAGTCTGGGCCTGGACCATGGTACCATAGCAGCACCAGAAGGATCTTGTTCTGGTTCCCCATACCTTTCTGCTTCCAGGTCTCATTGGGAGAAAATATGTGGGCATTCCGGTAAATTTATTCTGCTGAACAAGGAAAGCATTATACAGCGTTCTTTCTATATAATCACTGTATTCCCGTTCGCCTGTAAAACGATACAGATACTCTGCCAGTCTGACCATGTTGTACATAGTACAAAACTCCTGAGTTCTGTCGCTCATGGACTGATAGAACTGATGGGGTGGAATCCAGAATTCTCCGGCATTTTGTCCACCAGTCGCATAGGCTTCTCTATCATATACAGCCTGCTTCCAGAATTCTTTTGTGATTTCCAACCATCTAGTATCGTTAGTCACTTCATACATGCAGGCTGCCCCATGGGCTTCAGGAATTGATGCATTTGTATGATTATCAGTCAGGGCATCTTCCCCCTTTTCAAGAAGAGCAAAATCCTTGTATATGCTATAGGCGTTAGCCAGCTTCAGATATTTCGCATCCTTTGTAAGCCCGTACAATCTTGCCCAGATTTCCAGCATTCCTCCTGCTTCACCCTTGACAACAACCCCTGGCTTGTCAGCAAGACTGTCAACCCAGTCAATATACCAGTCAGCCGCATTATTTAAAATCTCCAGCGCCACTTCATAGCCTGTCCACTCATAGGTATCCAGCAGCCCCATCAGCGTCTTGTGCAGGGTATACTGGGGCGACCAGATGTAATCACCGTTTTCAAGACGTCTGAAATATTTTTCTGGAATTGAACCAATCCATTTGCCACCATTATTTTCCTGACATATTTTTAACTCATCAACAATGGTAAAAAGCTTGGCCTCCAGCTCCCTATCTTTGTTAGAAGCAGACAGATGAGCAGCCGCTGACATCCAGTGCCCCAGAAAATGTCCCCTCAGCTGGCAGGTTGGAGATTCCCAGCCCCAATGGACATAGGCATCCTCCGGATCCCCGATAAACTGCAGATTTGGAAGCATAATGCCTGCCTCCAGATAGAAATTTTGCAAAAGGGCTCTGTTATCCAGTTCCATTAGATAGTCCCTGTTTATTGCTTCTCTTTCTTTGAACAAACCGTTGGTTAATCTTACTTCTGAAATTTTTAGTGCCTCCATATTTTTCCTCCTCATGGTTTCTATCAACAAATACTTTTTAATTTTTGAAAAAAATAGTAATTTTTATATTACATGTAATATAATCTAATAATAGCCTGTAAAAAATGGCATTTTTTAATTATTATATGTAAAAAAGTCGTCTGAACTAAATACTATGCGTTAAATATGCGTATTGAAAATATATTCTAAAAAAAGTTCTAAATTTGAGTGATAATTTGGAGGATATTATTGTGAATGAAATTGTTCTCACCGATCTGGATGGGGTTTTTGTGGAACAGATAGATCTGCTTACCGCCAATGTCCCCTTTTTTCATGTGGACAGAATTGCCAAAACCAATGTACTAATCTATGTGTTGTCCGGGTGCATATATGTAACCGAGGAAGGAACTGACTATGCCATTAATCCTGGAGAAATGATTTTTTTAAAAAAGGGTACTCATCAATACGGTCACCGTCTTATCAAAGCGGAGACCTCCTGGATATATGTGCACTTTCAAATTAATCAGATGGGAAATAGTGAAGCTTTCTCTGATACTTCTATTCAAAAGATTGTATTGCCCAAGAACATCAAGGAACTGGATAAAACAGAGTTTCCTAAGGAGCTTAAGAATATTCTCAGGATTTCCAGTACCTCTAAGAAAATGAAGAACAGTCGTGTATCAACAGCTTTTCACAGATTTTTATTAAATGTATATGATCAAAATGACACCGCTGCCAAGGATGGAATCACTGATCGTATTCTTAATTTTTTACAGGAACACATCCATGAAGACCTGTCTGCAGGCGATTTGGAAGATCATCTGCATCTGACATATAAATATCTTGTAAGAGTTTTTAAGAAGGATATCGGAATGGGGATAATGAAGTATCATAATATGCAAAGAATATATGCTGCCGCCAGTGAACTTCGTTCAACCAGCAAATCTATATCTGAGGTCAGTGGGGAATTCGGCTTTGGCGACCCCCTGTATTTCAGCAAATGCTTCAAAAAACAGATGGCGATGTCCCCCAGAGAATATAGAAAAATTCAGTCGATATTTTGAACCAGGGGGACGGGGTTCTAGGGTCATTTTTGTGAGCTAGGGGGACGGGGTTGGGGGTTCATTTTTTGAAAAATGAACCCCCAACCCCGTCCCCCTAGCTCACCCTAGCTCACCCTAGCTCACTTTTGCTTATTCCTCTTCCAGCATTTTTATTACTGCAGTGTTAGCATAGGTAATCGGTGCATTATGAATAAAGAAAATGGTTCCATTTAACGGAGAATAAAGCGTCTCCAGGATTGTTCCCTCATAGGGATTGATGATATGGGCCAGAGGTGTTCCGGCTTCAACCTTGTCCCCTGCCTTGACTAACGCATCAAAAAATCCAGATTTTTCCGTTTTCACTGAAATAAATTCTGCGTCATCAATAATTCTGATCTTTTTAGCTCCAATGGCACTGTATTTTATTACTCCATTGTTGGCCAGGAAATTCATTACCGACAGTACCGCCTGTCCGGCACCGGTATTACTGATACGTTCAGTTGTATTTGTATACAGAGAAAAAGCAATTGTATCCCAAACCTGCCAGTTGTAGTTAAGGGTCGCTGTATCATATGGTCTTACATTTCTCTCAACAATGTATTTCAGGCCAAATTTTTTAGCCTCCTCCTGTGTGGAGAACCCTTCCTTCATGTATCTGACATGGGGGACAAAATCACCTGGCATATAAAAGGAAGTAAACTGGATTCCATATTTGTAATCCTTGATTTCATTAAATACGCCATCCGCAATACGCTGTGTGGTTTCCCCCAGATTGTATCCTGGAAACATTCTGTTAATATCAGTATTGTCTGTAGACCAGAAACGTTTTTGAATATTAACTGAATATGGATTAATTGATGGAATAATCAGAATTTTATTGCCTTCAATAATTCTGTTTTCTTCCTCAAGCTGCTTCATTTTTTTTATAAGCTGGGAGCAGCAGTAAATCTGCTGTATCTCATTTCCTCTTGAATTTCCAACAATACAGACAGTTTTTTCACCCTCGCCAAATTCATATCCGGTCACTCTGAAATCATCCCGGTACATTCCCTTTATCTCAAAGAGGACTCTCTTATTCATACTTGCAGACCTCCTCTTTTAATATGCGTCCCATTAATGAGCCTTCATCAACTATAGGAAAATCTCTTATGGTAAATAACATGCCAGCCTGTGGCGCCCTGACTTCATCAAGTACCGTTCCGCACAGAGGATCAACAATCTTTCCAATCAGTTCGCCCTCCTTGAGTCTGGCTCCATGACTAACCTCTGGGACAAACAGACCACTGGCAGTAGCATTCAGATAACTTACATCATCACCGTCCTGGGATATCATTGGTTCCCTGACCACCACCGGGTCACCACTCCATATCCCAAGCTCCCTCATCAGGTTAAATATGCCCTCCACCATCTGGTTTCCGTATGCTTTGGTAATTCTCATTCCAACACCCATCTCTACCACCAGAACAGGAGTCCCAATACTGTTTAAGCTGTGGGCAAATGTAGATTCCAAAACCGTGCTGGCACCATGAACCCAAATAAAATCAACATTGGCGCATTTTGCCAGGGGAACAAGAAAATCCTTATGGAGTTCATTTATTCTGATTTGAGGTATCTCAGTCAGATAAATATTGCTGGCATGAATATCTACAACACAATCAGAGCCAGCCACATCCTTAACAATTCCAGCAGCCAGATATTCTGTCATATTTCCTTCAATATCACCAGGGAATAGCCTGTTCATGTCCAGATCAAATGCCGGAATTCCTCTTGTGATGGAATCAATTCCCAATGGATTCATAGCTGGATATATATCAACAATTCCTGTAAGCTTATCTTTTTCCATTGCAATACGTCTTTGAAGTTCATAACAGACGTACTGTCCCTCCAGCTCATCACCATGTATTCCTGTAACTATACTGATTCGTTTCAAATGAGCTTCTTTTTTTCCATCAGGAATAATTCGGTTCTTTTTTATCATAAGTTTCTCATCAATAGGCAATCCTACCGATGCAACAACTTCAACCATGCTGTTCTCCCAAAATGAGCCTGGTCATACGCAGGCTCATTAATTTTTCATTATTTTAATTTTAATAGTATTTTTCTACAGACACCTGCACTGCCTGTGTCTGAATTCCGCCGCCCCACATGACGCCTCTGTTAATTGCGCAGTCAACAGCATCCCTGCCGACTCCCAGCTTGATATATTCATCTGTGATTTCACAGTTATGTGTGGGATCAAATGCGATAAAAATGTCATTGCAGGCAGCCTCTACCCAGGAGTGACTTTTGCCCTCACCCACAATCAGTCCACAGGTATACCTTGCCGGTATCCCAAATATTCGTAGCAGACAGATAAAAATGTGGGAAAAATCCTGGCAGACACCTTTTCCTTCGGAAAAACTCTCTTCAGAAGTGGTCTCAACCTGTGTGCTTCCCTGCTCATAGATCATTTTTTCATGAAGCCTGTCCATGATACAGATACATTTTTCTCTGGTGCTGGCGCATCTGTCAATTTCAGCTCTTATTTCATTAGAAAAGCTGATAATATTATCTCCCGGGATACATTTTCCATGGGGATATTTGTACATTCCCAAGGTGCTATTTTGTACTCCTCCAATGGTACACAGAGGACGCGTTTCCACCAGACCTTTGATTGTAAACAGATATTCAGAATGAGGTTCAATAATACGGCCAATAATCTGCTTATTTCCGAATGAATCCATCCCCTCTGAATAGGTTGCCTGGGGAGACATGTTAATGTCATAGGAAATACTAATCTGTCTGAAATCATTAGCTGGAATCGGCTTCAGAGTAAAGTAACAGGTATCCACTTTTTCCGAATAGCTGATTTTCATCTTATATTGATAGTTTAAAAAAGCCATATTTTTCTATATTATCTCTAAGCGATAATTGCCTCCACACTATATATTACCTTTGAGTAATCAATATCAGCCTCATTTATCAGAGTGCTTACCCTGCTTAAGGCTGCCTCATTGTATTTAATTCCGCTTCGTAATACTCTGGGGATCATTCGTTTTACTTCCCGCTCAATATCCTTGCGATCAATTTTCAGTCTGGCATATAAATCGATTCGTTCAATACGCTTTCCGGCTTTTATAATATTTCTAATCTGCTCAGCATCTATCTGATCGTCAACACTGCCCCAGAATGACAGAATATCATCTGTAATCTGCTGCAGTTCAATAAGGGGCGAATCACTTCTGGCAGCATTGTTCATTGCATAAATAGCCATCTGAATATATGAAAGGGCATCTGACCCTATTGTTTCCCTCAGCACAATAGCATTGTCATAGGCTCTGTTCAGGTTGCTGATGATGGAATCCATTATTGTTTCATCAAAAGGATATCTATTAAGAAAATCCTCCTGGGATTTGTATATGTCAGGAATATCCAGTGATTTACAGTAATTTGTATAAATATCACTGCTGTCATCAATCATGATGTCATAGCTTTTTGCAAATAGTTTTAAGGTTGAATACACACGTTCCGTATACCGGCCAAGCCAATAGAGGTGATCAACCTGTTCTACTGAGATAATACCCATGTGTCTTTAAATCCTCCTCCCTGTGATGAATTAACAATATATGAATCCGGATTTCTGGAAAATCTTGTGAGTCCGCTTGCCCACACAAGCGGCTCCTCTGCCATAAGAACAAAGGCTCGCAAATCTGCTTTTCTTGGAACGACTTCACCCTCATCCACAATGTCCAAATCCTGAAAATCAATAACTTCCTGGGCAATGAACCTCCTTGGTTCTGCTTTCAGTAGTTCAATAAAGTCCTCCTTCTGCTTGGCTGTCATGGTATTGCCAAAGACAACTCCATATCCTCCCGCTTCTGCCACATCTTTTAAAACCAGATCATCAAAGTGCTTCAGCACATAATCCATGTCTTCCTCATAAAAAGGAAGATACGTGGGAGCATTTTTCAAAACAGGTTCCTCTTTCAGATAGTATTTAATCATTTTGGGAACGAAGTAATATATGCCTTTATCATCTGCAACTCCATTGCCTGGTGCATTAATTAAAGCCACATTACCTTTTCTAAATACATCATAGATATGCGGAATTCCGATGAGAGATTCCGGATTGAAATTCATTGGATCCAGGTATTCATCAGAGATACGTCTGTAAACCACTCCTACCCTTTCTTTGACACCACTGGCACTTACATAGTACAAAATGTCATTTTCCACAAAGAGTTCTGACCCGGTTACAAGATGGGCCCTGGTCTGTTCGGCCAGGTAGGAATGTTCAAAATATGCCGCATTATATCTGCCCGGAGTCAGAATAACCGTATGGCCTCCTGGGTTTACATAATCCATTGTTTTTCTTAATAATTCAGCATAGTTCCTGTTATCAGCAAGTTTTACATTATGAAAGGTTTCCGGGGAGCTCTTTCTGCAAAGATCCCTTGCTATCATGGGATAGGATGCTCCCGAAGGAACACGCAGATTATCCTCTAAAATGTACCACTCATTATCTTTTCCCTTTACCAGGTCTATTCCCGAAATATGGGAATATATCCCCTTGGGAGGCATGACCCCTTCACACTCAGCCATATAGCCTGATGATGCAAAAATAAAGTCTTCAGGTACGACACCATCCTTCACAATTTTTTTATCAGAATAGATATCTTTTAGAAAAAGATTAAGCGCTTTAACCCTTTGCTTAAGGCCTCTTTCCAGCATTTCAAATTCATCATGTTCAATGATTCTGGGAATTGCGTCGAATGGAAATAGCTGCTCTTTAAAAGTATTGTTTTTATAAATTCCAAACTTTACTCCATAACGGGCTAACAAACTATTAATCTTCTGGGTATGCACTACCAGTGCCTGCTCGTGTTTCTTCATTTTGTTGGTCCTCCAGCTTGGCGCATAGCCATATGGTAAAAAAAAGGGCGCTCATGTATTTCTACATAAGCGCCCTTGCTCTCATAATTTAAAAGTAAAATTACCATATGTGCATAATATTGTCAATATCTGTTAAATCTCCGGGCCTGTTATCCACTAGGCCTCCAGCTCTGCCATCCTGGAGAAAAACAGCTTCAGTCTTTTACTCAGCATACTTGCCAATGCACATAATTACAAAAAACCACTGCAGCGTAAAATGCATGGTATACAGGGGAAGAGGAATATCAAATTTTAAAACAAGGATACTTTTTGTTACTAATATGGCTAATCCTATGGAAGCAACGAATTTTCAAAGCAGCAATTCAGGTAAATTATATGAGATACAGCTATTACAACACTTCTTAACACTTTTTTTTCATAAGGCATATCCCCTGAGACTGTCTCTTTATCATCCAGTTTTTCAAAGGTCATTCTTATTCTGTACTCCAATTCATGGCAAAAATAATTATAGGCAATCTCTAATGAATAAGTTGACTTCTGCAAATCAAATAATTTTGCTATATTTTCCATGCTCAGCACCTGCTTAGCCACAACAATAAAAATAAGATAAGCAATCTGTTCTGCGTGGTACTGCTTATTAACAGGTCTGTCAATATACCCCTTTTTTACATAATTACTCAGCATGGATGGAGTTATTGACAGGTTAAAGGGTCCAAGCACTTCATTAATGTACTTAACAACCTGCTCCAGGTATAGTCCCACATTAGGTATCACCTTATACCGAGGCATTTTATGATGTGAAACATATTCAATTAGCCCGCTCGCGCTGTTTGTATTATCCATATTTTCTATCCGTCCCCCTGATTTTTCAGATACTACCATATAATTATAAATTTTAAATAAAAAAACTTCAATATCCGAAAAGCGGACTTGACACAGGTGTTTCGCGTTCTATAATAGCCTTTGTAGAGTTTTTGAAAAACCGTAGATGTAGTATTGTATATCTCACCGCTGTTATTAGGGCATTTGGGGGTGTTATTAGGGCATTTTGGGGTGTTGTTTGAATTATTACAGTTATTAACAGGAGGGTTATTGTGAATTACAAAATAGTATCAGATTCATCAGCAAATCTTTTTAAACTGAAGGAGCTTGATTTCCAGTCAGTTCCTCTTCATATCATAGTGGCGGACAAAGATTTCGAGGATAGTGAGACATTGGATCTCAATGAAATGCAAAATAGTCTGTCTTCCCATAACGGAAAATCATCCACCTCCTGCCCCAGTTCGCAGGAGTGGATGGATGCTTTTGGCAACGCTGATGTGATCTTCTGTGTTACCCTCACAAGTGGCCTGTCCGGTGCATACAACTCTGCCAAAATTGCGGCATCCATGTATGAGTCAGATTATCCTGGACGCAAGGTTTATGTTATAGACTCTTTATCTACCGGACCTGAAATGGTTCTGTTAATTCACAAAATCGCAGAACTCATCCAGTCTGGCACCGAGAGTGATGTAATTTTTAACAAAGTCTGTGAATATAAAAAAAGAACCCACCTGTATTTTGAACTTTCTTCTCTGGATAACTTTGTAAAAAACGGAAGAATCAATTCTGTAGTTGCAAAAAGTATTGGAATGCTTGGAATAAAAATAATTGGGACAGCCAGCGATGAGGGAACCCTCAAGCCTGTCGACAAGTGCCGTGGAAGCAGGCGTGGCTACTGCTGCCTTATTTCTCATATGAAAAAATGTGGATACTCTGATGGCCAGGTTATTATTTCTCATACAAATAACCCCTCCGGTGCAGAAGAAATGAATGAACTTATTCAATCCAATTTTAATTATCACGATGCAGTGATTATGGAAAATCGTGGACTGTGCAGTTACTATGCAGAGCCTGGTTCTGTGCTAATTGGCTTCGAAGTGAGCTAGGGGTGAGCTAGGGGGACGAGGTTGGGGGTTCATTTTTGCAAAAAATGAACCCCCAACCCCGTCCCCCTAGCTCATTTTATTACTGTCCACGATGATTCAGGTACAAATATGACCCCCAGAAGAGAACCAGCATGAGGCAAATTGAATAACTGCAAACCAGCATGAGGTCTCTTTTTCCTACAACCATACATATAATAGTGGCTATTCCAAGGATAATAACCATCATATATCCTGCCCATGACCAGGCCTGCATTCTCAGATATCTGTTTCTCTCATCATTAATTTCAATATCTACCTTCTCCTTATACTCGCTATTATTAATATATTTCACATTCCTGGCCAACTGGATTACTCCAACAGTCAGCAATCCGCCTGCGAAACCAGTATACGTATCGTCTATAATTCCAAAAGCCTTGCATGCTATCAGCGCTATACCAATAACAATATAAAATATGTTAAACATTACATTTCTCTTACCGTTCATCTTCTTCCTCCTCAAAGCAAAATACATCTTCAATAGTAAGTCCAAAAAATTTTGAAATATTGTACGCCAAAAAAATGGATGGATTATATCGCCCATTCTCCAAAGAACTGATTGTCTGCCTGGAAACCTTAAGCACTTTTGCCAATTCTTCCTGATTTATCCCTCTGGCCTTTCTAATTTCCTCTATTCGATTTTTCAAAAAAACCTCCTTAGTAACAGCTATATTTCCCACTCAAATACACTTGTCAAAAAAATAAAAAAATATGTAAAGTTTTCTTTACATCCGCCATTATATAACATTGCTCGCAAATGTCAAGTTCACTTTACATATTCTATGTTTTTCATATTATGAATGGACGCTCTCCCCGTTGCAGAGTGACACTCCTCGTTACAGAGGGACACTCCTCGTTGCAAAAGAACCGTCCCCAATTACGATCTTTTCATTTTGGATATTCCACAAATAACCTGGAAAGTAGCCAAGTTAAATCCCATTTTAATTTTTTTAATTTTGCCTATTCCTTCTGACAACTCCAACGTCTGAAGCTCAGAACACTTTATTCCAGTCTCTTCAAAACACTGGCAGAGAGCCTGTGCATATTTTTCACCATCAAAGCATGTGGTCAGGGAAAAATAAAATCTGTCATTAATAGAATTAATTTCTAAAACAGGCGTTACACTATCAACAAAGGAGTACAGCGACTTAATATGCCTGTCAATACTTCCATAGGACATCCTGCCTGCATAACTCACACTTGCAGTACAACGGGCACGCTCTACACACTTTTTAGCCAAAATCCTTTTTGCATCCACAGAAGGCATATACGAAAATGCCTTGTCAAGCTTAAGCATACCCTTTAGCTTTGGAATCATTACGATATCTGATGAATCAACAATAGTCTTTCCTCTGACACATGTATCTAACATCTCCGTATCCATTTCAAAAGATTTCTTTTCAAAACGGAAGGTACAGCTTTGCAGGAAGGGAGGATATGATCTGCTGACTCCCAAAATGTTTTTCCCATTTACAGCCACAGAAATATCAATCCCCTGGTTAACCGCCTCCGGATGCAGCTTATTGACTGCTTTTGCCATAAGTATCTGTGCTATTGAATTTGGCGAACCATCGTTTAATCGGGCGAATTCCATTATTTGAGCCGAATCACATTCAAACATGTATACTTTTCCCAGATAGCTTTTCTTTTCTGGAAAAAAGAAACACTCTCCACCCATTTCCGAATTGAGCTTCTTGCCTTCTTCTTCAACTGGAAAACGACTCTCAGGAAGAGTGGTTTCCTCCAGACTCATGTCTTCAAGAATCCATTCATAACTAGCGTTACACTTTATTTCTTCACCCTTTAATCGATAATACTCAAGTAGAATACGGCCAACAAATGCCCCCATTCCGCTGCCGTCTGTCAGCCCATGAAAAAAATATGCTGTCAACTGATTATCACAGACACTAATTCGATATAAAAAATCATCATTATCGCGCCCATTAATCACATAAGCTTTACTATCCTCATATATCCTTGGCTCTTTATCATGCTTGACCCAGACCAGGGATTTATCCTTCTCAAACAACTTTACCTGAAAATATGGAAATCTTTTCGCACTGATTTTCAGAGCTTCATCCATCATTTTTACATCTATCTTTTCATCAAGAGTATATCTCATTGCTGCAAAAGTAGAATGCTTTCCATCCATGGCATATGCAAATAGTTTTGCTCCAACAGACATCTCAAACTCTGGTATTTTTTTTGTCATTATATTAACTTCTCCCAAAACTTACTTCGTTGCAGAGGGACACTCCTCGTTACAGAGGGACACTCCTCATTACAGAGGGACACTCCTCGTTGCAAAAGAACCGTCCCCAACAGTGGACAAAAGAACCGTCCCCACTTCGGAAAGGGTTTCCTCCAGGCTAAGGCCGTCCTCTTTTACGATAATGTCTGCATATTTTTCATACAGGGGTGTTCTTTCGTTATATAAATCAAGCAGGGTCTGCCCCTCTCGAAGCACAACACCTCGTCCCTTCAGATTGGATAATCGCTTTTCCAGTTCTTCATATGCCAAAGATAGGTAGACAACTGTACCTATCTCCTTCAGATGCTCCATGGCATCAGCCTCATACACTACACTTCCGCCTGTGGAAATAATACTGTTGTGGCAATCAATACTGGCGTTGACTTCTCCTTCGATTTTCAAGAAGCCCTCCACACCTTCTGCTGCAATTATTTCTCTCAACAGGCGCTTTTCTCTCTTTTGAATCAGCAGATCAGCATCTACAAATTCATATCCCAGCTCTTTGGCAGCAATTACACCAATGGTGCTCTTGCCTACAGCTGGCATACCAATCAATACTATATTATCCTTAATCATCTATTTTCTCCCTTTGCATTCCAACATAATAATCATATGTTTCCTGGGTTATTGGGTCAATATTAGCATTCTTACTATTAAGGAACTCCAGACAGCTCTTTAATTCCAGCTTAACCGCTTCATCAATATCTCTAAAGGAAAGCTGCCTTATCTCCTCCAGATATGGAATATTCTTTCTTGCCGGTTCAATATAGTCAGCCACATATACTATTTTTTCCAAAAGACTCATATCCGGACGACCGGTAGTATGCCACCTGATGGCCGATAGTATTTCTTCATCCTCTATTCCATACTGGTGTCTGGCCACACCGGCACCCAGCTTTGCATGAATCAGAGCCGGACTCTCAAGTTCAGCCTTAGTCAGATCAATTCCATATTTTTTACACAGCTTAAGCTGTTTTTCAACATCCATACACTTGGCACAGTCATGAAGCAAGCCTGCAAAAAGGGCTTTTTCAAAATCATAGCCTTGAGCCATCGCCATACTGCAGGCGCAATAGGCTACTCCCAGAGTATGATCAAAACGCTTTGGTGTCAGTTCCTTTGAAAGCTTTTTTCTTATTTTTTCTAATTCTTCAGTATTATGCATCTTTTTCCCTCTTCTATTAAGCTATTATACCACTCTCATCCAATGTAAAGAAACTATTTGACAAATTATCGGTAGACCGATACATTGATGCTAAGAGGTGATTTCTATGGATTTTGTTGTTGAATTAAAAAAACAGAATATGAATATAAGAATTTGCTCACAGAAGAGTGGAATTCCTTATGCGACTCTTTATCCCATTATAAAGGGACAGGTGGATATAGGTACCTGCGCTTACTATACAGTAGAAAAATTAGCTAAAACTCTTGGCTATCGTCCGGATCAGATTGTTTATCATAAGGAGGATTTTCAGACCTTTAGAAATAACCTGCACCATGATATCAAGAGGAATGATTTGCAGACAGTACTAGGAATTATTGAGCATGAAGATGTGGAATATTACCGCTTGCATCATGATTACATCAAAATGCTTTACCTTGTTGCAACAGTAGATTATATCAGTAAAAAATATAGTATTCCACTTAGCAACAAATATGATGAAATAAGACAGATGAAGCTTGAGGAACCATTTTTCGTGGGCGATGCGGTGCTTCTTGGAAAGAAAAAGGAAGCCGGAATTGAAGAGTTTGCAAAATACAATATCATAGAGGGGGATTTGTATGATGCCGTCTGATAAAAAGATTACAAGAGAGAATGCGCCGTATATTATAAAACAGTTTGCAAAAGAATATCGTAAGGAATTGGGAAAGGTTCCCGGAGAAATTATTATCGTTGGTGGCGGTAGCATTATGCTTAATTACAAATTTCGCAATGCTACACAGGATTTTGATGTGATTCTTAAAACGGTATCTGGCGTAACAGATATTATTAAGAAATTTGCTGACGAAAACGGACTCCCCAGGGACTGGATGAATACGGATTTTATCAAGACTGCATCCTATTCAGATATGTTATCTGAAGTATCAAAACACCTATGGACTCTTAATAACGGAACCTTGGAGATTAGAACGGTTTCAGGAGTATATCTGATTGCAATGAAACTGATTGCTCATAGGGACTATCGAAATGATATTTCTGATGCAATTGGCATCTTGATAGAGGAGCGAGAAAACGGCGCAAGTATAACATATGATGATATTGTTATGGCTTATCAAAAATTATATAGGTGTGATATTCCTGAGGAAATAGCAAAAATTGTTAGGGAATTCTCAGTGCTTCCAATATTGGAACTTAAAGAGTTTTATGAGAATCAAAGGAATTCTGAGCATGAAATTGGCGGGAAAATTATCACATATATAGATGAAGGGGCAGATATCAATACCAGAAATGTAGAGGATGTTATCGAAGCAATAAAGAGAAAAATGAAGGGTGATGAAAGATGAGAACATTTGAAAGCGAAGAGGAACGTCCCGGAGGGGGCAATTACACAAATGCTTGCATAATGAAAACATATCTGATAATATACCTCAGGCATTGGTCAGTTCGAAACCTTCCTGACCTAAAACAAAACTAAAGGAGAAAAATCATGAATAGTAAAACACTTCACTTAACCCGCGGCGCTCTCATTGCCGCTCTCTATGTCATACTGACATATGTTGCCAATGCATTTGGACTTGCCAGTGGCGACATCCAGGTTCGTATCAGCGAGGCTCTTACAATCCTTCCCCTGTTTACCTTTGATGCAGTTCCAGGCTTATTTATCGGATGCATATTGAGCAATATGCTGACAGGCTGCATGCCTTTGGATACAGTATTTGGTTCTCTGGCAACCCTGCTGGGAGCTTTGGGAACCTATGCAATCGGCAGAAAAATTGGATTTATGAATCCTGGCTTTAAGGATTCAAAGCTTAATAAGCTTAAATTCTTAGGCTGCCTGCCTCCTATCCTTGCTAATACCATTATTGTTCCGTTCATTCTTGCATATGTATATATGGTTGAAGGTGCCATCCCTGTATTTATGCTTACTGTAGGAGCTGGGGAGGTTATCTCCTGTGGTATTCTGGGAATTATCTTTATGCTTTCCCTGGAAAAATATAAGACAATATTTAAATAATATTTCATTAATAAAGGTGCGCCTTACGGCGCACCTTTTAAATCCTTTTAAATTCTCACCATATCTCTTGTAATCTGGGAAATACTTCTGGCTCCACACATATACATGGTATCTGTCAGTTCAGCCCTAAGCTTGTCAAAGTAGCACTCCAGCCCTGCCTGTCCTCCACCAAAGTAAGAGATAATTACAGGACGGCATATCATACAAATATCTGCACCCAAAGCATATGCCTTGAACATATCAATTCCTGAGCGAATACCACCGTCTACAATAATAGTAGCTTTTCCATTAACTGCCTGGGCAATCTCTTCCAGCACCTCAGCAGTAGCAGGAGTGTCTGAAAGTACTCTTCCACCATGGTTTGAAACTATGATGGCATCAGCCCCGGCTTCAATTGCCTTCAGTGCACTTTTCGCTGTCATAACACCCTTAATTACAAGTGGCACACCGGCTGCTTCCTTAAGCATACGAATCTGCTCCACTGATTTGGTTCCTCCTGAACCATGGCATTCCTTCAGGTGAGGCAGACCAGCACTGTCCACAACCACAGATATTGCTAATGGTGACTGTCCCTCATTACATCGCTTCATCTGAGCAACGATATTTTCATCAGCTTCAGGATTGATTACAGGAACTCCATTATTTCCATGAGCCATACGTGATTTAATTGCTGCTACATGAGTAAGCTCTTCAAGACCTGTGCTGTAAAAATGCATAAGTCCACGAGTCTCGCAGGCTGCCATGCACTGTTCATTAAAATCCTTCACATCACTGTCAGGATGATACTGAAGCCTTATTGAACCAACCGGTGCTGTCAGCAGAGGCATGTCAAGCTTTCTGCCAAATAGACTGGTGCTGGTATCAATCTCAGTGTTAGCAACAATAGTATCCATATTAAGTTTAATTTTGTGCCATGCATTGTAGTTATCATTGGCTCCATTTCCAGGTCCCTTTGAGCCAGGTCCTGGCAAAGTATTTCTGCAGGCCAGTCCGTTACACACTGGACACACCTTGCAGGTAGTACCAATGTTTTGTTTCGCTGTTTCTAAAACCTCTGAATAGTTCATTTTCATGTCTCCCCCAGTTATTATTTACTATATTTTTTTACTATATTGTTTTGCCATATTGTTTTGATTCATTGTTATTATATATGATTTTGCTGCATTGTTGTCCTACATAATCCTGTCCATCCCGGGAGATGTACCAAGCTTCTCCAGGGTCTTTTCAGGATTGATTATTAACTCCTTCATCATTTCAAAGGATAGAAGCACTAACCGTTCCTTGGAACAGTCTGCTGTATTTTTCCCGGTGTCATGAACCAGATTATACCTGTCCATACAGTAAAAATACAGGTCCAGAAGGGTGTACCCATATTGGGAAAGCTTACCCAGAATTGCATTGTTTTCCAAATAATAGAAAAGTTCCTCTGTAAGCTCCGGACTGCTGACAATCTCAAGCCACAATCCGCTGCCCCACTCCCTGGAAAACCCACAGTAGTCGGTCAGGGATTCGAAGGCTTCCAATAGTTTGATTTTTCTGGCATCATATATTATTCCCGAATTCATCTATAATCCCTCAAAGTTAATCTATACCTGCTCAAAGGCCTCAAGACTGTCAAAGCCGTAGAGCATTGCCGTATTACTCATGGTTTCATGGGCTATATTAACGCCGCCCTGATAAGCCATGACCACGTATCTTCCATAGAGCTGTAGCATCTTGTCAGAATATGTACTGATTTCGCCTCTGAGATAGGTTTCATATGAGGTATCTATAATGCTGTCCTCATAGGTATGAAGTGTCCTTGCATTGCCTGCCACCTTGGGATGAATCTGGGCAAAAGTTTCCATCATTTCCATCTGAATGGCAACAATCTGCTCTATTACAGCCTTTTTCTCATCAGAAAGCTCGGGGAAATTCTCCTTTATCTCCAGCCATCTCTTACTGTCTGTACTTTCCATCATTCTGCCATATTTTTCAGTAATCAGGTTATGGCCTCTGCTATATTCCCTGGAAAAATCATAATAGTACTGAATCAGCATTGTACTGTCCCAGGTCAGATACTGGCTTTTTCTCATTACACTAAATGTGGGCCAGTCGTTCTGACAGTAGGCTCTTCCGCCCTCATTTTTCACCTTGTCAAAGGCTTCAAATTCAAGCTTTACAATCCGATCTACCAATTCCTTTCTGTCAAGTTCACAGATTCCAGCCTTAAAAAGTATCTCCTCAGTGTGGTAATCCAGATAAGGCTCCACATCACTGATTATCTCCTCATCATACATTAATCTGGCCAGATATGCGGCCAGCTCCTCCACAGGTTCACTTACTTTTTTCTTGTCCACCGCTGTAAGAAAACTGTTTGATACTTTGTCGATACAGGTGATAAAAGTATCATCTCCAGGCTTGGAAGCATCCATGCACAGATTCTGGGCACTCTTATACAGCCATTTGTCATGAGGTGGATACTGGTTGCAGATATAGTGATAAAGCTTTAGAGCATTTTTTATTCCATCAGACAGCATAATGGATGCTGTAAGCTCATCCTCTCTGTCAAGCATTCGCAAATAATTGTACTGGGCTGTCTGGGCAAAGCCTGCTGCAGCCTCAGCCACTTTAAGTAATCGGATTCTTTCAGGGAAACCGGCCTTTAGCTGATTTCTGATTTTTGAAAAAATGCCAGCCTTGTCGGAAAATACCTCTCCATTTACACTGGCAGCCAGTGAATAATACGGAATACTCTGGAAGTTAATATTCTTAACTCCAATATCATCAATAATATTATCTTCAATACTATTATCCACAATTATTATTTCTTCCCCCAGAAACTTCTTATAAAAGTCAGAAATCCTGCTTACACCCCTCCTGCCCTGGGCAAAAGTAGTTGTATTTCTGGAAAAGCCTTCAAACTCATCAGGTAATTCTTCATATGCCGCCTGTAATGCTTCTCCAATTTCTTCATAGGTGGCATCATCCAGCCACATACAAAATTCAGGTCCCCAGTCGTGGTCCCTTGACAGTGCATCATCATAGCCAAAGCAGTCTGAGCCCTCGCCAACCAGTCCAACTGCGATTCTGTCCTCATATTCTGAAAACTTTTCATGTATCATGGGTGCACCAAAGGCCTCATAGTAAGCCCTGGACAGCTCCATTCCATTTCTGTCATCTCCTGTCCTCTTTGATACACAGTTTGCAACACTCTCCATAAGTCTCTCATACTGACTATTTTTTCCTATGGTAGAAGCAACTATCTGTGCCGCTTCACGATATATTCTCTCTGCCTTAGCATATTCCTTATTTTTAAAATGGTATCCAGCCAACGCTGACAGTGCGGCACAATAGTGAGGATCCCTGAGGCCTCTGGCTTTAGACAGACGTATTGCTGTATAAGCATAATCCCTGGCTTCCTCATAATTTTTCCCCTGAAGACAGGTATTTGCCAGATTAGCATAGGTAACTGCTATCTCAAAGCCTGCCTTATTATATAGAGAAATCTCCAGAGCCTTTTTAAGGCTTTCACCAGCCGATTCAAAATCCCCCATCTCCTGGTACAGCAGGCTCATATTGTTGCACAGGCCTGCAACCAGCATGTCCATCCTGTCAAGCTGGCCCATTTCCATACATTTATCATATATAGTCTGAGTTTTATGATAGTAGTCCATGGCCATTTCCAGCTTTCCCATGGAACGGTAGGCATTGGCTATGTTCAGGTAGACTGTTGCCGCCTGCAGTGTATTCTCTGAACCAGCTGACTCCTCTGAAACCTTGATAGCTGCTATGGAAGCATCTATTATTTCCTGCAATTTATCCTTCTCAGAGGTCTGTCTGTAGTATCCTATCAGCTCGTTCAGCACAGTTAGTAACAACGCCTGATCCTGTTCCCGTCCCGCTACACTTCTCATATTAATCAGATAGCTTTCAGCGTCCTTTGGTTTGTTCTCATCAAACAGACTGTCCACAGTGTTAAGAACCTCCTGCTTTCTTCTCTCCTGGTAGGTCTCCCTTATCCCCTGCCCAAGAGATGTATAATTTGCATTTAACTTTCCAGAATGAATGGTAACATACGTTTCGCTTTCATTCTGTGTCAATGGGAAGGGCAGTGGAATCTGTCTTTCATTGATTTCAGCCACAGAAACCATGACTTTTTCAATATTCATTCCCATTCCGTATTCCAGAGCCTTATGGAAGTCCTGATAGCTGTAGCATTTTTCTCCCACAATATTAAAGCAGGTGTTTTTGCATTTCGTTTCACCAATAATTCCTAATATAACTTTTGCCAGATCTTTTACATACACAGCCTGAAAATGTCCATCCCCATCCTCAGGGATGATAATCTGGCCTGCCTTTTCGGCCCAGTTGAAAAAAATCTCCTCTCTGGCAGCATAATTTCCAGGTCCATAAATAAAAGCTGGTCTCACTGAATTGAACGCAATACCATATTCCTCAGCCACCCGGCACAATTCCTTCTCAAGCTTAACCTTTCCAAGGATATATTCTCCAGCCTGACCACCAAAATCTCTGGTCTCCAGCTCACCCTCTTCGTCAACAGGCTTTCCTGTTCCCCTTTTATATACGTCACTGGTGCTCACAAAGATATACTGACTGGTTTTTCCATCTATGGCCCTGACTACCGACTCAATATCTCCCTCTGTATAGGCACAAAAGTCAACAACACAGTCAAAACCATCTGCTATGTATTCTGACAGCATGGCTTTGTCAATATCATGCCTGTCAGATACTATA
This sequence comes from Lachnospiraceae bacterium UBA1729, assembly GCA_002315945.1. GTDB lineage: Bacteria > Bacillota > Clostridia > Lachnospirales > Lachnospiraceae > UBA1729. The sequence continues at coordinate 34,722 of DCIJ01000078.1, forward strand.
TGACTGATATGGGCAGGGTATGGAAAAGATACCTTCCTGCTCCCTCTATTGATAAGAACTACCTCATTATCCCTGCAGACTTCATCTACAAATGCTTTTCCAAGAAAATATGTACCACCAATTACAAGAATTCTCATACCTTTTTCCTCTATTTTATAAAATATGTCCCATCGCCTTCACATATAATTTCACTATTATAAAATGCTTCGCAGGCAACTATAAGATATTCTGTATCCTTTACTCCGGCAGTCTCATAGCTTGAATGCATTGATAGCTGTGGGAGTCCAATGTCCACTGCATTTAAGGATACCTGTTTCATTGCCAGATTGCCTAACGTGCTGCCCCCCGGTGCATCTGAACGGTTGGCAAAATATTGTAAGGGCACCTGAGCCTTGTTACATATAGTTTTAAACAGCGCAATGCTGACTCCATCACTGGTATATTTCTGATCAGCATGGATTTTTACTACCAGCCCCTCGTTTAGATATACACAGTTGCTGGCATCAGTTTTGTCCGGGAAATTTGGATGAACTGCATGAGCATTGTCACAGCTTAACATCATACTGGAGGTAAGTGCCCTTAGATAATCCTCCTTGCTAAAGCCCAGTGACTCACTTATTCTGTACAGAACATCTGCCAGAAATGTTGATTCTGCTCCCTGCTTGGTTCCGCTGCCCACCTCTTCATTATCAAAGCAGGCAAATACATTAACCCCTGACACAGGGCTTGACTTAACAAATCCCTTTAAGGATCCGAATGCACACTGCAGGTCATCCAGATGAGGACCCGAGAAGAATTCACTATTTGCGCCCCATACACTGGGTGTTGTTCGATTATACAGGAACAAATCCTTTGAAAGGATGTCTGATTCCTCAATGCCCAGTTCTTTTGCCACCAGCCTGTCAAGTTCGCCCTCTTTGAAGTTCCCGTCTCCAATCAGTGGTAGCATGTCCACCTGTTTATTAAAGGTGTGTCCTTCATTCTGCTTTCTATCCATGTGAATAGCAAGACTGGGAATCAACATGAGATCTCTGTCAAAGCATATTAATTTACTGACTACCCTGTCTCCATCCTTAATAACTACCCGTCCGGCAAGAGACAGGGGTCTGTCCAGCCAGGTTGACATAATCATTCCACCATAGCCTTCTGTATTAAGCTTTGAGTACTTTTCCCTAACCACTATCTCAGCCTTTTCCTTTACTCTGAAGGCTGGAGAATCTGAGTGAGAAGCTGCAATTCTAAAGGACAGACTGTCCGTCCTGCCTGCAATCTCAAAGGCTATTATAGAGGATTTATTTCTTGTACAGTAGTACTTACCCCCTGGTAACAGGGCCCAGTCTTTTGATTCCTGCAGTTCAATAAATCCTTCATTTTTAAGTATTTTTTCAATATTATTTACTGAATGAAACGCAGTTGGTGATTTTGCCAAAAAATCCGCCAGCTCTGCAGTAGAAAACTTTTCCATAATTCGTCTCCGTTTACATAATTTTTAAAACTCAAAATAGTTATAATTCATAATAGTTATAGTTCATAATAGTTATTGTTCCGTAATAGATATTGTTCCATAACTGTAACTATTACCAATACTAATATAATACTGTATTTTCATCCTATTTTCATTAAGAAAAAAGCCATGTGACAAGTGTCACATGGCCAGATATTTAATTAAATAACCGTCTACAGCACAGTCTCTATTCTTAGCTAAAGTAGCTTGCTGACTCTTTGAGTCTGTTAGCTGTTTCTTCCAGATTAGTAACCACATTGGCAAGTCCATTAATACTATCATTTACCAACTGAGCAGATGCAGATACCTCCTCGCTGGATGCACTTGTCTGCTGGGATACAGCACTTAAGCTTTCGGCAATATCTGTAACGCTGTTCTTAATATCAGTAATATTACCCATATTGTCAGAAACAGAATTTGTATTGCTTCCGATATCATTAATCTGGCTAATTACCCTGTTGAACATATCTCTGGTAGTATCCAGCTTTTCTAACTGAACACCTGCAGAATTTACCAGATCATCAGCGATGGTATTAGTTTCGTTAATAGTTTCAATGAGCTTCTGAATAATCTCTTTGATATTATTTGTCTGCTGAGCTGAATTATCAGCCAGATTTCTGATTTCACTGGCTACAACAGAGAAACCTCTTCCAGCCTCTCCGGCTCTTGCTGCTTCTATGGAAGCATTGAGAGACAGCAGATTGGTCTGTGAAGAAATATCAGAAATAGCTTCAGTAATAGTATTGATTTCTTCAGCAGCTCTAACATTTTTCTCAGACTGAACTGAAATTGAATCAATATTGTTCTTTGTAATATTAGTGATATCTATCAGTTCACTCATAAGTGTATGAGCCTGTCTTGACAGTTCAACAGTAGAATCTGTCATGCTTCTTACACTGATGATTTCATCATTGGACTCATCAATATTAGCACCCAGCTCCTGAACACTGGCCATCTGGGTTGAAACATTGGCTGCCAGATCTGTATTGCCCTGAGCCACCTCATTAATTGCTGAGCTAATCTGTCCTATTGACTCAATGGAAGTATCTACCGTATTCTTCAGTTCAACACTGTCATCAATCAGACTATTGGTTGCGTTCTGAATATCATATACAACGCTGGTAACTTTATCCTTAAGGATATTCAGATTATCTAATAAAGTCTTAATTTCACTAATCTTGCTATTTCTTGCGAATTCAACGGACAGGTCACCACCAGCAAACTGTCTGCATCCCTTTGCAACCATATCAATAGGTTTAGTAATTCTGGATGCTAATACAACTGCTATTGTGCCAAACAACAGTATGAGAATAATATCAATAATTACAGCAGCAACCACCATCTTTCTGGAGCCAGACATGATATCGTCCTTGTCCCCAGTTACAACTACTATTGAACTATTATCAGGAGCTACATAGTAACTTGCATATTTGGTTGTCTGATTAAAATATGTAATACACTCAGATTCAGGATGTTCTCCTGCCTTGATTCTATCCATAAGGCCCGTTACAAAAGCATTGGTAACAGGGGTACCAATCTTCTCAACCTTAGGAGTAGCTGCAAAATTACCGTTAGCATCAACGATATATCCATAAGCAGAATCTATTCCCAGACTGCTTACATCAATTATTCTATCTGAAATAGGCTTAAGATAGCTTCCACCACCTACATAACCAATAGGTGTATCCCCATCATAGATAGGAGAATACATAGAGATTGTAAGCTGTCCTGAAGCCGGTGAGGTAAGAATACCAGCACAATACACCCCATCCTTGTTTGCTGCCAGAGCGTCCTGAAGCTGTTTAAGTCTGTCACCCTCACGTACAGGCTTGCCAACAACCTCTCTAACCGGATGAGCAAGAGTTACCGAATCCCAGTTTGATATGTATACAGACTCCCAGCCATCCAGCTTTCCAAGGAATTCATCAGTATAGTCCTGAGCAATCTGCTGTAAGACAGGATCATCAGGATTCTTAAGGAAATTTACTACCTCTGCCGAAGTTGTAAAACTTTTTAGAATTGACTCATTTGTCTTGATTGCATCGTTAAACTGTTGGCCCTTACTTATTGCCATGCTGTAGATACTGTTAGAAACAGACTTATCCAACAATTTAACACTCTGAGAAACCAGAAGCATTGATGTAATAATACTTCCAATTATTAACGGAATAATACACAATACCGGGAGAATACTTTTCAGTGACAATTCTCCTTTTTTCGCTTGCTTAGGTTGCTTTGTGGTCCCACTTTTAGTCTTAGTCCTCATAACGTATACCTCCGTAAACCTTCCTTCACCCACCCAACGGATAGGTAAAAAAATACCCTCTATGTACATGTTAAACCATGTACACAGAGAGGTCAATATTTTTTTACTATTTTTCAAGGCGAATAACATTCCAGCTTAATGCAGGTATTTTAACAGTTAATTTTCCATTTTCAACACTGCCGCCAGGGCCCTTAGTAGGAGCCACATTATCAGGATTTTCCTCGGCATTAACTGCCTTGACATCATCATGATGAAGTAAGATATGGTCTGTAATCTTCAACTCGCCAAAGCTTCTGATATCAAGCTCAAGTTCAAAATCCTCTTCCATATCCCTGTTAACACAGAATACGGTTACACTGCCATCTTCAGCAACTGTTGCTGTAGCATCAATATAAGGAACATTATCATAATCTGTACATGAATATACAGGGCTGTCCACCAGTGTCTTTAATGCTGTTCCTCTTCCATATTTGGATGCATGCATAAAAGGATAGAAAATAGTCTGTGCCCAGCATCCGCCACCATTTCTGGTCATAATAGGTGCTATTACATTAACTAACTGTGCAAGACAGGCAACCTTAACTCTGTCAGCATTTTTAAGAAGCGTAATCAGCATGGATCCAACTAACAGTGCATCCTCAAAGTTGTAGATATCCTCCAACAGAGGAAGTGCTCTGTTCCATTTGTCCTGCTTCCAGATTTCATTATCCTGCTCACGGGAGTGATACCATACGTTCCACTCATCAAAAGAAAGATTTACTGTGTGTTTGCTGTGTTTTTTACCCTTAACGGCATCACAGATAGCAACTACAGTCTTGATAAACTCGTCCATATCCATGGTACGAGCTAAGAAACCGGGAGTATCACCTGTAGGATTAGCATAGTATCTGTGGAGAGATACATAATCAATGTTCTCATAACACTCATCCAGCATCTCATATTCCCAGGAACCAAAGGTATCCATCTCCGAAGAAGAGGATCCACAGGCTACCAGTTCAATAGAAGGATCTACCCACTTCATCATCTTGGCAGCTTCGTTGGCTACACGACCATATTCCTTTGCAGTCTTCTGTCCCATCTGCCATGGGCCATCCATCTCATTTCCCAGACACCATAATTTGATTCCAAAGGGCTCCTTGCGGCCGTTTGCAATACGCATCTCTGAGAACTTGCTTCCTGAAGGATGATTTGCATACTCTACAATATCTCTTGCATTCTCAGGTCCGCGGCTTCCTAAATTAATAGCATACATAATCTCTGAATCAGCCTTCTTGGCCCATTCAGCAAACTCATGAAGTCCAACCTCATTAGTCTCTGTTGTGAACCATGCCAGATCCAGTCTGTGAGGTCTGTTTTCAACCGGTCCGACACTGTCTTCCCAGTTAAATCCAGATACAAAATTTCCACCAGGATATCTTACAATAGGAACTCCCAGCTTGCTAACCATATCCATTACATCTTTTCTAAAGCCAAGCTCATCAGCTGTCTCATGGTCAGGTTCATATATTCCGCCATACACAGCTCTTCCAAGATGTTCAATAAATGAACCATAAAGTCGTTCATCAATTTTGCCGACTTCAAAGTCCTTATCAAGAATAATCTTTGCTTTTTTCATAATCTACTCCTTTATTAACCTTTTACACTACCTGCAGACATACCTGCAATGAAAGTTTTCTGATTCAGCAGGAATACTACCATAATTGGCAGTACACTCATAACTGCGCCAGATAATAGTAAATCATAGTTATTACCGTAGGGTGTAAGCAGTGACTGAAGTCCCAGTGGCAGTGTCTGCATCTCTGTAGTTCTTAATACTATCATAGGCCAAACCATTGCATTCCAGCTGTTCATGGACAAAAGAATTGTCATGGCACCATAAGCAGGAAGCATCAGAGGCATCATAAGCTTAAAGAAGATACTGAATTCTCCACAGCCATCAATTCTGCCTGACTCCATAATTTCAGTAGGAAGTCCTATCGCAAACTGTCTGAAGAAGAATACTCCAGTGGCAGGAACCACAAAAGGAAGAATTACACCGGCATAGGTATTAATCATTCCAAAGGTATTAATCTGCTTGTACAGAGGCAGAATAAGAATTTCAACAGGTACCATCATAACCAACAGTACTAATACAAAAATAAGGTTACGACCTTTGAATCTGTACTTTGCAAGACCATATCCTACAAGAGATGACAGGAATAATCCCACTACTACCTGCAGCACCATGATAATAACGCTGTTCTTGTACCAGTCAATATACATTCCGTCTCTGTCTGTTGTGAGGAGACCATAGTTTACGAGACTATAATTTTCAAAGTCGAATTTAAACTGTAGACCATTTCTAATCATCTCACTTCCCGGTTTGAAGGAAGATATTAACAGAAAGAAGAATGGCATAAGTGCGCATATCGCAAATATCAGCATAAGGGCAGTTGCCAGAATTGATAAAAATGTCTTTTTCTTTTTCATTATTCTGCCTCCTTACCAAGTGATCCGTTAAATTTAAGCTGGATAATATTAATTATCAGCACGCTTCCTAACAGAACAATACCTGCTGCTGAAGCGATACCAAAGTTATTTCTGTTGAAGCCCTGTGCATAGATGTAACTAACAATAGTAGCACCAATATCACCAGGAGTTCTGGCACCATTAAACAATGTGAAGGATTCAGCAAACATTGAGAAACCACCATAGATTGAAATGGTAAGTACATATATAATAGTAGGCTTTACACAGGGAACTGTGATGTGCATAAATCTTTGCCAGCTGTTTGCACCATCCAGCTCTGCCGCTTCGTATAAATCCTTGGGAACTGTCTGAAGAGCAGACAGATAATATACAATGTTAACACCCATCCATTTCCAGCAGCAGAAGATTACAAGTACAATCCAGGTGGTTGTTCTCTTCTCAAGCCAACCCTGAGCTGGCATTCCCAAAGAGGTCAACACACTGTTAAATAGTGCTTCTGCATTGGATGAAAAGGCATATCTGAAGAACAATCCTGCCATAACAACGCTGGTTAAGGCTGGAATAAACATTGCGCTCTTAATTCCGTCAGCCTGTTTTACAAAACCAGAATTAATCAGGTTGGCAAGAATCAAAGGCAGCGGTATCAGTATCAGGCATGTAAAGAAGGTATACATAGCTGAGTTTTGCACTGATTTCATAAAAAATTCATCCATCAGCAGCTTATAGTTTGCAAATCCGGCAAAATGTGGAGGTGCAAAACCTACCTGCTGACACAGACTCTGATAAAAGGTCTGACATATCGGATACAGGAAAAATATTAAAAAGTATAGGACAAAGGGGCTCACAAAGATGTAAGGAGCTATGTCCTGCATTCTTATTTTCTTTTTTGAAGCAGAAATCTGTTTTGCTCCATTATTATTATTAGCCATTATAATTCCTCTTTTGTCTTACCATAACGTCGCGCGCTTAGCACATGTCCTTATGGTATTTACACACAGCGGGAACGATTATAAACCGTTCCCGCCATATTAGATATCTTTATTTAATCAACAAATTTTACTGCATTGCACGGAGCTGATCTGCTGCTTCCTTAAGTGCTTCTGCAGGAGTCTTGCTCTTCTCACTGAGCACTTCGAACATAACTGTCTTCTGTACTAATGTAAGTGCCTGAGGATACAGAGGGTTAGATGTTGACAGTGATGTGATTGATGCAGCTGTATCATTCATAACCTGATATACATCATCGCCAAAGTAATCTGTAAATCTGTTAGGAGCTGTCATAACGGGATCTGAGTAGATATCTTTTCTGATAGGATCAAATCCTAAGTCAGTCCATGTCTTAATAGCACCTTCCTGTGAAACTTTAGCAAAGTACAGGAAATCCTTGCAAAGCTGAGGATCCTTAGCCTGGTTGGTTACAGATGTACCTGTTCCACCAAGACCTGCTGAGTTAGCGCCGCCTTCTTTCCATACAGGCATTGTTCTAACTGCCATCTTCTGATCAAGGTCAGGCATGTAATCTGTGAATCTGTTCAGGTACCACAGAGGCATTGCGATTGCAGCTACGTTACCTTCGTTCATGTAAGCGTACCACTCTTCACTATGGCAGAAGCCACCTGGCATTGTGCAGAAGATATCATCGTTGATACCATCAAGGAGCCACTGAAGTGTGTCAATGTTAATCTGGTTGTCAAGGATTACTTCGCCGGTCTTAGGATCGAAGAAATCACTTCCCTGCTCTGTAATCAGAGGATAGTAGGTCCAGTGCTCAGTTGTCTCGCAAGCCATGATGTACTTGCCAGTCTTCTCACGGATAACCTTACCAGCTTCCTTGAAGTCATCCCATGTTACGATTGAGTTGATATCAACGCCTGCCTGCTCAAAGATTTCCTTGTTGTACATCATTGCAGCAGCACCTACGTGATAGTCAACACCGTAGTAGTTTCCATGGTTAGCATAGTTGTCAAATCTACCCATAATGAGGTTGTCCTTATCAGGCTCAATTACATCATTAAGAGGAAGAAGGGGAATGCTTGCTTCATCACCAGTGATGAAGTTAGCGTACATAGCGATTTCGATATCAACGATATCAGGAGCGCCGGTACCTGTCTGTAAAGAAATCATCAGGTTGTTATGTAAGTCATCATAACCCAATGTTTCAGGCTGAAAATCAATAGGTCTGTCAGGGTTCTGCTCGTTCCATCTCTTAGCTGCATCTTCCATAAATGTCTGATGAGCTGCCTGGAATGTCCAGAATGTAACAGGTGTTGCTCCTGCGGGTGCAGGCTCTTTTGCTTCATCTGCAGCGGCTTCAGCTGGAGCTGCTTCTGTTGTTGCAGCTGCATCACTTGTAGCGGGTGCAGTCTCAGTCTTTCCACATGCACACAATGATAATACGGTGCAAAGAGAAAGTACGATTGCAAGTGCTTTCTTTTTCATTTGTAATCCTCCTTAAGATTAATAAATTGCTACTCTCCAAAGATAAGGCGCCGTTTTTGTGCACCTTGCACAAGCAGCAACCTTTTCCTCATGCCATAATGATAATTGTGCACATTTGGATTGTCAAGAGCTATTTTGACTTTTTTTGAATTATTTTGGATTTTTATATTTGTTTTGGATTTTCCTATTTATTTTGGTTTTTTCCAAATATTTGTAGACAGGTTCGATATATAATGCTAGAATAGAATCAGTTTTGGGGAAAGGTTGGAAAAATGAGAAATATTCAGGACTTATCAAATGCATTACCGCTATTAAAATGTCTGGGTTCAGATATCAGAGTAGCTATTCTGGAACTGCTAATTCAAGAAGGCCCTCAGCAGATGAGTGATATTTCCAGTAGTCTGGGTATCACTTCAGGTTCTCTGTCTCCACATATGAAGATGCTGGCAGACAATGGACTTATTAGTATAAAGTTTGATTCCGGCAAACGGGGAATTCAAAAGATATGCAGTATTGCTGAAGACAGAATCATAATAGATTTAGAAAATTATGAGAACAAGAACAATATGTACGAGGCTGAGATTGGGGTTGGACAGTATTCAGACTATAAGATTTATCCTACCTGTGGAATTTCCACTCCTGATCATGTAATCGGCGATGTTGATTCAGCCAGATTCTTTGCTTCTCCGGAGAGATTCAATGCTGGCATCCTTTGGTTCACTGAAGGTTATATTGAATATATGATTCCCAACTATATCACCGAATACCAGAGTGTAGTTGAACTGCTCTTTTCCTTCGAAATAAGTAGTGAAGCCCCAGGTGTTCGTGAGGACTGGCCCAGTGATATCCAGTTTTCAATCAACGGTGTGGAATTATGCACCTGGACCTCTCCCGGTGACTTTGGAACCCACACCGGTATATATACTCCTGAATGGTGGAATCCCAACTGGAATCAGTATGGACTTCTCAAATTCCTTTCTATCAACGAAACCGGTACTTATATTGATGGATTCAAAAAGTCGGATGTAACTATTTCCGAGCTTAATATCACTGCCGAATCCAGCATCAAATTGAGAATGACTGTATCAAAGGAGAGTGAGCACTGCGGAGGTCTCACACTATTCGGCCGTTCCTTTGGTAACTATAACCAGGATATTAAAATCCGTATGCACTACAAAGAGACCTGATGCAGATTTTCGTGCTGGCACGAATCTGCACTTGGACATCAAAAAAAACACCACACAGGTGTCCTTATGGTAAATCGGGTAGGAGGTAGATAATTATTTTATCTACCGACCTCCCACAGCACCGTACGGTTCCGTATTCGGTGCTTTTCTAGTTTTCAGTAATCCTCCGATTGGCGAACACTTCTACATACTCTTTCTGTTTTCCAGATACCAATTGCAGATAGTCCTCTATACAAAGTTGTCTGTCTTTAAATCCATCATTGGTTACTATTCCAATGCTTTTTTTAGTCTGAAATTTGTCCTGCCAGATTTTTTTTCATTAGCGAGTTCATAAATCTCATCTTGTTGTAACAAAAGTCCACTTGGATTTCTGCCTATTATGATATATTGATTTACCGAATCTGAAGCTATATACTGTCGCATTTTATCATTTAAAAGAATATCGGCATTATCAATTACAAAGATCTTGCCATTACTGGTTGTTCTTTTGATAGCAGTCTTATAACCTTTATTTTGATCCAGATAGTTAAAGCATTTTATTCTCTTATCTTCTGCAGACAATTCCTGCAAAAAAGAAAAAACAGCAGACTTTCCAACTCCTGAGTCGCCGACTATAAATGTTATATTCTGGGTCAAATCTAGGTCTACATCATAGGATGTATGCTTTGTAACTATTTTATTTGTAATTATCGGTTTAATTTTCATCAGACCACCACTCCTTTAATTCATCGTAGGAATTAATATCAATAGTGCCTTTCTTTCCTACTGCTTTTACCTTTTTCATTTCAAATGAAATTAACGGATAATCACAAGTAATATTCCCGTTATCTAAGGAATAAATAACATCTAATGCATTTTCTCCACACTCTCGTATATCGAAGATCTTATCCTTGTTATACATAATATTAAGAACAGTTTTGCACCCAGTAGAAAGCTTATCAATATTTAAAATCCCACCATCAAAGCGCGATCTAATAGTAAATTTATCCACCATTTCAGACTGATCAATTTTAAAAATTATATCAATAGCCTTCTCATCAAGTTTTTCAGACGTATATTTATTAAAAAAAATATCATTAAGTTTAATCAATTCCATATCTTTCGGTATAGTTTTCATTTTATATACTGCTATCATAATAGTCCTACCCCGCTAAAAGATTTTTTTAACGACGATTTCTCAACAAGCGTTTTTCTCTTCATTTCATGATCTAAACGATCGACATCCAAACCACAAATATCATCTGACTTCCTTTTTGTCCAAGTACAGCAATCATTAACAAAACATTCCCCAAGCTCACTTTTATCGGTTTCAAAACCCGTATTTCTTGTAATATCCCTAATCAATGAAGCTGCAAGCTGCTCAGAATTCTTACTTACATCGTATTTTGTCAGTTTCCAGAATAGTTTGCGTTCTTCATTGTCAATTCCTTCAAATATCATTTTCAAAAATATTTCTCGAGCCAAGAGATAATTTTCTCTTTTATCCTTTAAGTTGTCTTCTTTTGCAAATACCCATTCTCCTAATAGTTCAAATGACAACAATGCAAATTCAAAAGAATGGATTTTAACTATGTATACATTATCCTTGGCCTTAGCAATTTTATTTACTCTTTGTGTCTCGCGCAATACATCTATATTATCCATCGGCATATCCATGAACACATAATATATGTTGTCATCTTCAGGAATCTGCTCTACTGCTTTCCTCAGCTCCGAATTATTCTTTTTTGACTGTACAATTATTTCTTTGTCTAAAACCTCAAATATTTTGCACCAAAATTCGTATCCGGCACCAGTGTCCTCACACCATACATATTTTTTCATCCAGTACTCCTATATTGTTCTCATGCGAATTTCTTTGATTCATGTATCAAGACGCAACCATCCATATATCTGGAATAATACTTAATCTGGAGTTTTTCCTTAATCATTATATCAAAGCCATCAAGATAATATAATGCAAACCATTGACTTGTCTGATTACCAAGTGGTAGCCCTTTGCCTGGAGCAACTTCATAACTATCAATGATTAGATACAGTAGTTCTAATACCTCAACATCTTTAACCCAGGACTTTAATTTATTTTCTCCCTTTTTCAGGAAAGTGTCCCTAATGCTTAGGAACACCTAATACTATGAATAATACCACATTTTATACATTTTTTATTTATTTTCCTAGTGTGGGATTTATTTTTACTTACTGATTTTCTCTTTGAATTAGATTTGAATTTTAGAAAAGCCCTTAGCTTTTGACTAAGGGCTTTTCTCTACTTAATTCCAAACAATTTACCCAACTTGGCTTGTCTACCTTGTTTGGTTGTTGGTATTCCACTTTTCTTCTTTGCCATTACTTTGTATCCGCCTTCTTACCCTTAAGTTCTTCTAATTCTTCTTGATAACCAGCAATTATAATACCAGCTGGTAAAGCTACAATTGCAACTCCTAAGATAGCAGATATCATTGTAATAAACTTTCCAATATCACTTGTAGCATACATATCTCCATAGCCAACAGTAGTTAAGCTAATTGTAGCCCAATAAATAGCATCGTACATTGTCTTAAAAGTCTCTGGTTCAGCATTGAAAATAACCAATGCTGATACAAGCACATAAGCTATGGCAAATCCAAATACAACCATTAAGCTGTCCCTTTGTTTCCTAAAGACATTTAATACCATATTGATGTTCTTTGAATATCTGAAAGCCTTAAATACTCTAAATACCTTGAATGTTCTAAATAGTCTAAATATCTTCAGTAGACGATATCCATCAGCAAGCACAGTTAATGATGGTAAAATTGAAAGCAGGTCAATAATTGCCATGAAACTAAATGGATATAATAAGAAAGATAATATTCCTCTATTAAGCTTGATATCAGCGGTAGCAAGTCTTAGTAAATAATCTACAATAAATATTACAACTGTTACTTTGTCTATTACATTGAACAGCGAGTTAGTACTATGTGTCCATAATGGAATGATACTTATTATTATGGTCAACATCATAAACACATCATAGACTCTGCTGGCTTTATCTTGTTCTGTTCCTACTTCAATAATTTCATAAAATCTTTTCCTCATTGGCTAATTGCTCCTTGCATCTATAGGTTGAGTATATCCTTTTTAGATACTTGGTTGCAAGCATAAGAATTTCACTCCTCGTACGACCAGTTGCTGAAGCTACCTTATCAAGATCCTCAAGCATGTTCTTTGGCATCCTCATTGATACAACTGAACTTTCACCCATTAGAGCGCGCCCATGGCGCGTAAACCAAAAAGAGTAGCCTCAACTGGCTACTCTTTTTTATTATATTATTTTTCTATATTCAGTTTTTATTGATTTTATTCTGATAGACTATGTATTCATTGTTGTGGAGAGTCTTCACATACACTGAAAGTCTTTCATATAAGGGTTCACATTTTTCTCCAAACTCTTCCTTAACCAGCTTTCCAATATCGTAGACACTTTTTACTCCATCCATATTCTGCCATACAAATGAGCCAAAATCTTCCAGCTCAATCTGACTGGTTTTGGGGCGCTTGAACAATAGCTGCGCTATGCGGTTAAACAGGCCAGTATTAGGCTGGTTTATCTCCACATGCCCCTGGTCATTAACAGCCCACAGGAAACGCGAGTTGTGTTTTGGAATATAGTCCAGAAAATTTTCTTTATTCCCCTTCATTATTTACTCTTCTTGCCGATTACAGCCTTGCACAGAGTAGCTGCAAGTAATGCAAATACAAACAGTCCGCCCCAGTTGCCAAGGTTGATCATACCAGAGAGATTTAATGCATCACCAAGTGAAAGCTCAGGATTTACCTTGATAATTGCAAATACTGCAAGCAGGATACCTACTACACCTTCACCGGCAATAAGACCTGATGAATAGAGAATACCCCTCTCCACTCCAGCCTTCTTTTTCTGCTCAGCCTCGGCGCCTTCAGTCTTTTTGTGTTCAAAGAACCATCTGATAAGACCACCTACCATCATAGGAGTACTCAGGTGAATTGGCAGGTACAGACCTACTGCAAATGGAAGTACAGGTATATGTAAGATTTCTACTACAATTGCAATAAATACACCTACAAATACAAGTGTCCAGGGAAGGTTTCCACCCATAACACCTTCAACAACCATCTTCATAAGAGTTGCCTGAGGAGCTGGAAGCTCTGCTGAACCATAGCCCCATGCAGCACTTAACAGATAGAGTACACCACCAATGGCAAGGGCTGATACAACTACACCAATCAGCTCACCAATCTGCTGCTTCTTGGGAGAAGCACCTACAATGTAACCTGTCTTTAAATCCTGTGATGTATCACCTGCAATAGCAGCAATGATACAAATAATAGAACCAATTGAAATTGATGCCACCATACCAGGCATTCCAATTGTACCAGTTCCCTTAAGGATGATTGTTGCAATAAGAAGAGTTGCAATAGCCATACCAGATACTGGGTTATTTGAGCTTCCTACAATACCAACCATTCTTGATGATACTGTAGCAAAGAAAAATCCGAAAACAATAATAATGATAGCTCCCAGAAGTGAAACTGGAATTGTAGGAATCAGCCACATAGCAATAGCGATAACTCCAACAGCAATCATAACAATGTTCATGGAAAGATCTGTATTCAGTCTGTCCTGAACAGATCCCTTCTTGCCATAGCCCTTGAGAGCATCCCTGAAGGTTGTAACAATCATGGGCAGGTTCTTGATAAGACTCATGATACCGCCTGCAGCAACTGCACCGGCACCAATATATCTTACATAATTACTCCAGATTGCCCATGTTCCACCAGCACTAAACAGTTCCTCAATAGATATTGAAGCTGGGAACATAACAGTCTGACCACCTACCAGCACAATAAGGGGCATCAGCACAAACCATGCAACAACACCACCGGCTAACAGATATGAAGAAACCTGAGCTCCACAGATATAACCTACACCAAGCAGTGCAGGAAGTACGTCCATACCAATTCCAGATCCCTTGTATGCATTGAAACTGAAATCTGCTTCGCTTGGGAAAATCTTAAGACCGTCTGCTACAAATTTGTAAAGTGCTGCAATACCAAGACCGGTAAATACTGTTGATGCCTTGGCACCACCCTCTTCGCCGGCTACCAGCACTTCTGCGCAGGCCTGACCTTCAGGATAAGGAAGCACTCCGTGCTCCTGCACTATCAGTGCGTGGCGAAGTGGAATCATAAAAAGCACACCCAGGACACCACCTACCAGTGCTATTAATGCAATTACGTCTAATGAGGGAGCCTTGTCACCACTTTCAGCTGCCCACATAAAAAGTGCCGGAAGAGTAAATATTGCTCCGGCTGCTACTGATTCACCGGCTGAGCCGATGGTCTGTACCATGTTATTCTCAAGTATAGACTCTCTCTTAAGAATAACGCGGATAATACCCATTGAAATAACAGCTGCAGGAATTGATGCTGATACTGTCATACCAACACGCAATCCCAGGTAGGCATTAGCGCCACCAAAGATTACTGCAAGAATTACACCAATGATAATTGATGTAACTGTTAACTCGGGCATTACTGTGTCCGCAGGTACATAAGGTTTGAATTCTTTCTTTTCGTTCATAACATACCTCTAAAAATTTTTTTTGCTAGGGCATGTTACCACACAATGCGCAATCTTTCCATCAAATATACAAGGTAAATAATAATTTCATGACAATTCACAAAATATAACGTTATTTTTTGTGCAAAAAAGCAGAATGATATTATACATTCTGCTTTTCCCATCAAATTCTATTAAACTTTTGTAATTCAATGCATTATGTCAACCAAAAGGTCTCATGAAGTTAGCCATGGGCTTAACCACACTATACAGATCCTTAATAGCTGCATTCAGCGTATTAATATCCAACGCATCTATCTTCTTCATAGCCTCAGATAAATCCTGCTGGCTTGAAACAACCAGTCCATTTACATTATTAAGCATTCCACTAATATCTGCCTTGGCCAGATCGGTTGTTACCACTTCCAGCTCAGATGCAACATTTTCAAGCTCTGCCAGTGTGGAATTGGCCTGTTCCAGCGTAGCCAGAGCAGGTGGCACCAGAATAACTGCAATGGCAATTACTACTACCAGTATAATAAAGGTAAAGAAAGCACTAAGCCCTGCCATACGGCTCTGCTTTTTAGCATATCTGGCCTGAATATCATTAGATTCCTTCATCTGATTCATCCAGGCAGAATAGTCAGCCTCTGAAATCTTAATTTCTGTTACCTGCTCAGACATTTTTTCTGTGGTACCTGTTGTATTATCTGTTATGTTATCTGTTGTCATACTTGTAACAGTGTTCATTTCATTACCCATAATTGCCTATTCCTCCCATAAACATCTCTAGTCAGGGATTATCCAGCATTCCCTCATCTGGAAGCTTTCCGTCCCTTTCAGTCGCATTCAGCCAGATCAAACAATTTTCCCGTGGCAAAGGGACTTCCCACGTCGCATCTTCCATGATGAGACCTCTTTGTATACTCACCCTGAAGCATTTCCTCAGACATATCCACCTTAAGTCTGCTGACTCCACCTTCCATCATGGAATCCAGCATTCCAATCAAAGCATCTGCGTCTATGCCGTTATCTGTCTTTGATTTAACTTCTTTATCCATAGTGTTTACTGTACCTTAACCTCTCCTGCCAACACAAGCTTGTAATCTTCATAATTTTTCTTAAGCAGAGCAGGGGTATCCAGACTATAGGGGCATTTATTATGACATGCATTACAGCCGGTACACTTTTCTATCTTCTTCATTTCCTGCTGCATATTCTCTGACAGCCAGCCGGCTGAAGGTGCTCTTCTGAGCATCAGGGACATGCGGGCACACTGATTTATCATAATGCCCTGGGGACATGGCATACAGTAGCCACAGCCTCTGCAGAATTCTCCCATTATCTCAGACTGTTCCTTCTCAATGTAGGCTTTAATCTCTGCATCCATGGAAGGAGCCTCCTCCATATATGCAAGCCACTCCTCCAGTTCATGCTCTCTCTGAACTCCCCAGATAGGAAGCACATTGTCATACTGTCTGATAAAAGCCATGGCAGCCTTAGAATTTACAATTAGACCACCTGCCAGACCCTTCATGGCAATAAAACCAACATTTTTCTCTTTGCACAGCTGCACCAGCTCAATTTCTCTGGGTGCTGCCAGATAACTGAAGGGATACTGCATAGTCTCGTACAGACCGGAATTCACACAGTCAAAGGCCACCTCCAGCTTGTGAGTGGTAATTCCAATATGACGAATCTTCCCTTCCGCTTTTGCCTGAAGCATACACTCATACATACCGGTTCCGTCACCAGGTTTGTAACACTGGTCTACACAATGGAACTGATACACATCAATGTAATCGGTCTTTAACAGTTTTAAAGAGGTCTCCAGCTGCTGCCAGAAGGCTTCAGGTGTTCTGGCCATGGTCTTTGTGGCAATATACACCTTCTCTCTCATACCTTCAAAGGCTTCGCCAACCTTTTCCTCAGAATCACTGTATGCTCTGGCTGTGTCAAAAAATCTCATTCCGCCCTGGTAAGCGCGCCTTAACAATCCCACTGCCACTTCTTTGGAATCTCTCTGAATTGGCAATGCACCAAAAGCATTCTGTACAACTGTTATTCCGGTACTTCCTAATGTAACGCTGTTTATCATATCTCCACCCGCCTGAGTAATTCATTGCAACAAAATTTATGTTGCCATCATCATAACCATTTGTGCCGTTTCAAGCAAGCTTCTTCCACAATCCATACTACTTTTTTGAAGATACCTGAAGGCCTCCGGTTCAGTCATGGCATTTCTATCCATAAGTACTGCCTTTGCCCTGTCGATAATACGTTTTTCCTCATCGCTTCTCTGCTTAGGTCCAGCCTTTTTCTTTCTCCTTGGTCTGATAAAGCTGGAGGTCAGCATCTCAATGGTTGCTATCAGATCCCGCCCCTTAAAGGGATACATAAGCTTTACACAGCCCTCCCTTACAATCTCTACACTTGGATCTGATGTCAATACAATCATGCAAAAGAATTCCGGCATATAGTCTGCCAGTTCTGAAGCAGACATATCCCTGAGTCTTTTTGTGCATATGACCACGCCGAAATCCCTGTCATTAATAATTCGTAAGACTTCGGCTCCATTCTGACAGACTTCTATGTCCATCATCAGTCCTGCACTTCTGATCACACCTGCGATTTTGTTAGCATCATCAACCTTGGGCATTGATATTAATATATTGCCCATATTTCACCTACTTACATCTTCGCAAGATACTTTTCTACTTCCCAGTCAGATACCTGTAACATATAGTCATTCCACTCATTGTATTTCATCTGAGTGTATAATTTTACAAACTTTTCTCCCAGAACAGCCTTCATCATTTCGTCCTTTTTCAGCTTTTCAAGGGCATCCTTCAGATTTCCTGGCAAACTCTTGGCATTTCTTGCATTGCACTCTCCAGGGCTAACCTTTCTCTCGATTCCATCAAGGCCTGCCTGAATACATACTGCTATTGCAAGATATGGATTAGCCGCAGGATCGGGGAATCTGAGCTCGATTCTGCTGTCCTGATTTTTTGCATGATATTTTATCAGGGATTTTTCTCCCTTAACATCCCATGAGATATCCCTGGGAGCATCAAAGCCTGAGAGAATTCTCTTGTAGGAATTTACTATTGGATTGCATATTGCACACAGCGCCTGGGCGTGTTCCATAATACCCCCAATAAAGTATGATGCAATTTCATTGGGCGCAGGGTTCATGGTGTCTTCAGTCTGCATGTTGTCAAACAGATTTACTCCATCCTTGTACATGGAGATATTCAGATGCATTCCGCTGCCTGCTATGTCTCCTCTGGGCTTTGGCATAAAAGTAGCATACAGACCAAATCTCTTGGCTATGGATCTGATTGCAAATTTAAAGGTCATAAGTGCATCTGCTGCATCCATTGCTTCTGACTGGGCAAAATCAATTTCATGCTGGGCAGGCGCCTTCTCATGATGAGAGGATTCTATCTCAAAGCCCATATCCTCCAAAGTCAGAACCATATCTCTTCTGGCATTCTCACCTAAATCAGCAGGTCCTACATCCAGATAGCCTGCCTTCTCATGAGTGATTGTAGTAGCCACTCCATTCTCATCTGTATGGAACAGAAAAAATTCACACTCAGGATCAATTTCAAATGAATATCCCTTCTTATGAGCGGCTTCCAGAGTCTTACTTAATATTGCACGGGGACTCATATCAAAGAGCTTTCCATTAATATCACAAATATCACAAATCAGCTTGCAAACCTTGCCCTGCTGTGGTCTCCAGGGAAGGATTACAAAAGAATCAAAATCCGGAGTCAGATACAATTCTTCCTCTGGATCATATAAATCGTCAAAAAGGGCTGAAGCCTCAAAAGCATATTTGTTGCTTTCAGTCTTTTCAAGCTGAACGGTAGTAATGGCAATATTCTTCAGATTGCCAAAAATATCTGTAAACTGGAGACGGACAAATTCCACGTCCTCCTCTTCGATTATCTGCATAATTTCCTGCTTAGTTCTCATTTTTTCCTCCATTTAAACCTGGTTTTCGATTAAAAAGAAATGCCTACTGGCTTGTGTAACAAAAATAAAGCCCCGCCTAAAAGCGGGGCCTGATAATTATCTCAGTGTAGTGTATCCCATGAGAGATTCATCTACTGCTTTGGCTACGCTTCTGCCTTCTTTTATAGCCCATACTACCAAAGACTGACCTCTGTGCATATCCCCTGCAGTAAAAATATTTTTCTGACTTGTTTCATATTCATCTGCATTGGTCTCAACATTGGTTCTGCCATTAAGCTTTACCTTAAATGCATCTGCCACATAGCTTTCAGTTCCTAAGAATCCGGCTGCTATCAGAACTAAATCAGCCTTAATTTCCTGTTCACTGCCCTCTACAGGTACAAAGTTCACTCTGCCTGTTTCATCTGCTTTTCTCTCAAGCTTAACTGTCTTAACAGCACTTAACGCGCCCTTTTTATTTTTTACAAATTCTGTAACAGTGGTGGAAAAGATTCTGGGATCCTTGCCAAATTTGAATATTGCCTCCTCCTGACCATAATCGGTCTTAAGAAGTCTGGGCCACTCTGGCCATGGATTGCTTTCTGCACGAACCAAAGGTGCGGCAGGCATCATTTCCAGCTGTACTACACTGTCAGCTCCCAGACGGATACTGGTTCCAACACAGTCATTTCCAGTATCTCCACCACCAATAACTACAACCTTCTTTCCTTTTAGGGAACCGAAGGAAAAGCTCTTGGTTGACATAATTTCTTCACTGTCATAATCGGCATCGATTAACTTCTTGGTAACCTCTGACAGAAAATCAACTGCAAAATATATATTCTTGGCATCTCTTCCAGGAGCCTGAATGTCTCTTGGATTGGATGCACCACAGCACAGAATTACTCTGTCAAACTGACTGCAGATTTCTTCTGATGAAATGTCAACACCCACATTAACATTACATCTGAACTCAACGCCCTCAGCTTTCATGAGTTCAACTCTTCTGTCTATGGAACGCTTATCTAACTTCATGTTAGGAATTCCATATCTGAGCAGTCCGCCTACTCTGTCTCTTCTCTCAAATACAGTAACCAGGTGTCCCCTGTGATTCAACAGGGCTGCTGCTGCCAGACCAGAAGGTCCACTTCCTATAACAGCTATCTTCTTGCCAGTTCTGACCTTAGGAATCTCTGGCTTAACCAGTTCATTTTCAAAAGCATAATCAATTATGGCTCTTTCATTATTTTTGGTTCCTACAGCCTTCTCTCCCATAGCTGAACAGGTACATGCCGCCTCGCACAGTGCAGGGCAGACTCTTGAAGTAAATTCAGGAAAGCTGTGGGTCTTCATAAGTCTGATATACGCCTGCTCTAAATTGCCATTGTATACCAGGTCATTGGTCTCTGGCACCAGGTTGTGCAGAGGACATCCTGATACCATTCCTGAAATCATTGTTCCAGACTGGCAAAAGGGCACACCGCAGGCCATACATCTGGCTGCCTGCTTTTTTGTTTCCTCCAATGGAAGTCCTGTGTGAAATTCGTTAAAATTCTTTATTCTGTCTTCCGGACTGATACATACATCGTCCATTCTCTCATATTCTAAAAAGCCTGTTGGTTTTCCCATGGCGCAATCCCCCCTTATGATCTCTTCTGGCTGGCATAAAAGGCCTCAATCTGAGCCTCTTTAATATTCATTCCTCGTTCAATAAAGTCTTCTGTAAGCTGAACAATTCTCTTGTAGTCAGCAGGAATTATTTTCTTAAACTTAGGAAGATATTCATCGAAGTTTGCTAACACCAGGGCTGCCTTCTTTGAATCTGTATATTTTACATGATTCTCTAACAATCTTCTCAGTTCTTCCCTGTCAGCCTTGTGCTCAATGCTCTCCATAAGAACCATTTCTTTATTCAGATTTCTATACAGGGCATTTTTCTCATCAAGCACATAAGCAATTCCGCCGCTCATACCAGCTGCAAAGTTCTTACCGGTTGTGCCAAGTATTACAGCTACACCACCAGTCATGTACTCACATCCATGTTCTCCAACACCTTCAACTACAGTCTTGGCACCAGAATTTCTTACACAGAAACGCTCGCCTGCCATACCTGCAATATAGGCTTCACCACTGGTAGCACCATACAGAGCAACATTACCAATAATGATATTGTTTTCAGCATCATATGCTGCATCCCTGGAAGCTTTTACAATAAGCTTGCCACCAGATAAGCCCTTGCCAAAGTAATCATTGCTGTCTCCGGTCAGATCAAGGGTAAGTCCCTTAGGACAAAATGCTCCAAAGCTCTGACCGCCAGCGCCCTTACAGTTAACTGTGATTGTATCAACATCAAGTCCTTCGTGATGGGCTCTGGTTATCTCTGCACCAATCAGTGTACCAAAGGTTCTGTCTGTGTTGGTTACACTAACCTCAAACTCTGACTTCTCGCCTGTGCTGATAGCCTTCTGCATTTTGGCATCCTTCAACAGCTTTTTATCAAGCTTGCTGTCTAATTCAAAATCGTAATGCTCTTTTCTGTCGTATGGAGCAACAGCTTCTTTATCCTGGGCCTGTGCATCCCCAAGTATTCTTGAGATATCAATCTTGGATCCCTGACCCTTAATGTCATCCTTTTTCTTAAGTAAATCAGTACGTCCTACCAGTTCATCAACACTTCTTACACCAAGCTTAGCCATATATTCTCTAAGCTCCATGGCGATAAAGCGCATAAAATTCTCAACATATTCAGGCTTACCAATAAAGCGTTTTCTAAGCTCAGGATTCTGAGTTGCAACACCCATGGGGCAGGTATCGAGATTACATACTCTCATCATTACGCAGCCCAGGGTTACCAATGGAGCAGTAGCAAAACCAAACTCCTCAGCACCCAGTATTGCAGCTATAGCCACATCCTTGGCACTCATCAGCTTACCATCCGTTTCAAGAATAACCCTGTTACGAAGTCCATTCTGAATAAGAGTCTGATGAGTCTCAGCCAGACCCAGCTCCCAGGGAAGTCCTGCATTGTGAATGGAGCTAAGAGGCGCTGCTCCTGTTCCTCCATCATAGCCTGAAATTAGAATAACGCCCGCACCAGCCTTGGCAACACCTGCCGCAATGGTACCAACACCAGTCTCAGATACCAGTTTTACAGATATTCTGGCCTGATCATTTGCATTCTTCAGGTCATATATCAGCTGAGCCAGATCTTCGATGGAGTAGATGTCGTGGTGTGGGGGAGGCGAAATCAGACTTACTCCAGGAGTGGAATGTCTGGTCTTCGCAATCCAGGGATAAACCTTAGCTCCGGGGAGGTGACCACCCTCACCGGGCTTCGCGCCCTGGGCCATCTTGATCTGAATCTCTTTTGCGCTTGTTAAATATCTGCTGGTAACACCGAATCTGCCACTGGCTACCTGCTTAATAGCTGAGCTTCTGTCATGGTCAGTACCGGCGCTTTCTAATCTCTCATCACTTTCGCCGCCTTCACCACTGTTTGACTTACCCTTAAGTCTGTTCATGGCTACGGCCAGTGCTTCATGAGCCTCTTCAGAGATTGAGCCATAGGACATGGCTCCTGTCTTAAATCTCTTTACTATGCTCTCAACACTTTCAACCTCTTCAATAGGAATCTGTTTTTCAGGATATACAAATTCCATAAGGCTTCGGATATAACCTGTTTCCTCCTTATCAACCATCTGGGTATACTGTTTGAACTTGTCGTAATTGCCCTCTCTGGTTGACATCTGAAGCATATGAATGGTTGCTGGGTTATATCTGTGAGTTTCACCCTGGGCTCTCATCTTGTGACGTCCCATTGAATCAATGGTCTCATCTGTTGCCAGTCCCAGAGGATCAAATGCAAGAGAGTGCTGTCTGTCAGTACTCTTTGCTATATCTTCCAATGTTATTCCGCCGATTCTTGATACAGTTCCGGCAAAATAAGTATCTATTACACTCTTATCAATTCCGATTGCTTCAAATATTCTACTACCCTGATATGACTGGATGGTTGAAATACCCATCTTGGAAGCAATCTTAACTATTCCGGATATTATAGCCTTGTCAAAATCTTCTACAGCCGCATAGTAATCTTTTTCAAGCATTCCCTCTTCTATAAGCTGTGCAATGGAAGCGTGAGCCAGATAAGGATTTACTGCACATGCGCCATAACCTAACAGGGCCGCAAAATGATGTACCAGACATGGTTCAGCTGTCTCAAGTACTAAAGACATGGCCATACATTTTTTGGTTCTTACCAGATGGTTATGTACTGCAGATACTGCTAACAGTGAAGGAATAGCCACGTGGTTTTCATCAACACCTCTGTCTGAAAGTATTAAAATGTTGGCTCCATCCTTGTAAGCTCTGTCAACCTCTACGCACAGATGATCAATAGCTCTCTCCATTGGAGTACTCTTGTAGAAAAGTGTTGATACCTTTCTAACCTTGAGACCATCCTTGTCAAGCTTTGAGATTTTAAGCAGGTCAAGGTCAGACAGAATAGGGTTTCTAACCTTCAGTACTCTGCAGTTTGAAGCCTTTTCTGATAACAGATCTCCACTCTTGCCAATATATACGGTTGTAGCTGTAACGATTTTTTCTCTAACAGCATCAATAGGAGGATTGGTTACCTGGGCAAACAGCTGCTTGAAATAGTAAAACAGCGGCTGGTACTCTTTTGACAGCACGGCTAAGGGAGTATCCACGCCCATGGCTCCTACATGCTCGCTGCCAGACAGAGCCATGGCACCGATTTCCTCACTGTAATCTTCATATGTATAACCAAAGGCCTTCTGGAGTCTTACTAACTCCTGCTTTTTGAAGGAAGGAACCTTGGCATTGGGAATCTTTAAGTCTCCCAGGCTTATCAGATTTGAATCAAGCCACTCACCATAGGGCTCACGGCCGGCATATCTGTCCTTAAGCTCCTCGTCTGATACGATTTTCTGATTTTTTACATCAACTAACAGCATCTTGCCAGGATGTAATCTCTCTTTTTTCAGTATGTGCTTCTCGTCAAGCTTCAGTACACCTACTTCAGATGACAGAATCAGTCTGTCATCATCCATAATGTAATATCTGGAAGGACGCAGTCCATTTCTGTCAAGGATTGCTCCCATTACATCACCATCAGAGAAAAGTATGCTGGCAGGACCATCCCAGGGCTCCATCATGGTTGCATAATACTGATAGAAATCTCTCTCCTTCTGGGAAATGGTATCATTATGCTCCCAGGGTTCAGGGATCAGAATCATGGCTGCCAGGGCAGGATCCATTCCGCCCATAATCATGAATTCAAGGGCATTGTCCAACATAGCTGAGTCAGACCCTTCAGTACTGATTACAGGCAGTACCTTGGTCAGGTCTTCGTCTGAGAAGCAGCTTGTATAGATAGTCTCTTCTCTTGCAAACATCTTGTCTGCGTTACTTCTGATGGTATTAATCTCACCATTATGAACCATCAGACGATTAGGATGAGCTCTGAGCCAGCTGGGGTTTGTGTTGGTTGAAAATCTTGAATGAACCATTGCAATAGCTGATTCATAATCCTCATCCTGCAAATCCTTAAAAAAGGTGCGCAGCTGTCCTACCAAAAACATTCCCTTATATACAATTGTTCTTGAGGAAAGACAGGGTACATAGGTATTTTCATTACTCTGTTCAAATACTCGTCTAACCACATACAGCTTTCTGTCAAAGTCCAGATCAGACTTAATATTGTCAGGTCTCTTAATAAATCCCTGATAGATATCCGGGCAGCTGTCCAAGGCTTTCTTGCCCAGTACCTTTTCAACAGTTTCAAGCTTTCTCCAGCCTAAAAACTTAAGGCCCTCTTTTTCAACAATAACCTCAAACATTTTCTTGGCCTGGCTTCTCTTCAGCTCATTCTGAGGGAAGAAAAACATACCAACGCCATACTCTCTCTCATTGCCAAGTATGATTCCTTCTTCCTTACACTTTTTCTTAAGAAATTTGTGGGGGATCTGTGTAAGGATACCTACGCCGTCACCAGTCTTTCCCTCGCCATCCTTACCAGCTCTATGCTCCAGGTTTTCTACAATACTAAGAGCATCAGCTACTATTGAATGACTTTTTTGTCCCTTTATGTTAACTATGGCACCGATACCGCAGTTATCATGTTCAAAGCTTGATTCATATAAAGTCTTGTTATTCATATCTCTCCCCCTTGCAGCAAAGAGCTGCCTTAATCAGTCCCTTAAACAGTGGATGAGGTGCATCCGGTCTTGATTTGAACTCGGGATGAGCCTGAGTTGCAACAAAGTATGGATGTTCCTTAAGCTCTATCATTTCAACAATTCGTCCATCAGGTGATATTCCTGACAGAGTCATTCCATTGTTTGAAAGGATATCTCTGTAATCATTGTTTACTTCATATCTGTGACGATGTCTCTCAGATATTTCCTTTTTGCCATATAATTCCAGAGCCTTTGTATTATCCTGTAAGACACAGGGATAAGCTCCCAGTCTTAAGGTTCCACCAATATCTTCGCCTTCTGTATGGTCGGGCAGCAGGCATATTACAGGATTGGTTGTCTCAGGAACCAGCTCAATGCTGGCTGCATCACTAAGTCCGCATACATTTCTGGCAAATTCAACTATGGCCATCTGCATTCCCAGACAGATTCCCAGGTATGGGATATTGTTTCGTCTTGCATAGCCAGCAGCCATAATCTTTCCTTCAGTACCTCTGACGCCAAATCCGCCAGGAACCAGGATACCGTCTACATCTTCAAAGTACTCTGCTTCCCTGCCAGGATTCTGCTCCAGCTCTTCCGAATCAATCCACTTTATGTTAACCTTGGCATGATTTGCTATTCCACCATGCTTCAGACTCTCTACAACACTAAGGTATGCATCATGCAGTACAACATACTTTCCTACAATGGCAATACAAACCTCTTTTTCAGGCTTTTGGAAAGCATCAACCATCTCCTTCCATTCATCTAAATCAGGTTCGGGACAGTCAATATTCAGACAATTACACACAGCCTGTGCCAGATGCTCTTCCTCCATCATTAATGGAACTTCATATAATGACTGGGCATCCAGATTCTGAAGTACATTTTCTTTTTTCACACTGCAGAACAGTGCGATTTTTTCTCTCATGGAATCATCGACAGGATAATCAGATCTGCATACCAGAATATCAGGCCATATACCCATGCTCTGGAGACTCTTAACACTCATCTGGGTGGGTTTGGTCTTCATCTCCCCAGAAGCCTTCAGGTAAGGAATCAGTGTTACCTGAATCATAATGGCATTCTGTCTTCCAACCTCAGCCTGAAACTGTCTAAAAGCCTCCAGGAAGGGCTGACTTTCAATATCTCCTACTGTTCCACCAATCTCAATAATAGATATTGTATCTTCACCCTGTTCCTTGGCATGATAGAATCTGGATTTGATTTCATTGGTAATATGGGGAATAACCTGCACGGTTCCTCCGCCATAATCTCCACGTCTTTCTTTATTTAGAACTGACCAGTAGATTTTACCTGTGGTCACGTTAGAATTCTTGTTTAGATTTTCGTTGATAAAACGTTCGTAATGGCCCAGATCCAGGTCAGTCTCTGTTCCATCATCTGTTACAAACACTTCACCATGCTGAATCGGATTCATTGTTCCAGGATCCATATTGATATAAGGATCAAATTTCTGCATGGTAACATGATAGCCTCTTGCTTTCAGCAGTCTGCCCAAAGAGGCCGCAGTAATTCCTTTTCCCAGGCCGCTCACGACACCGCCTGTGACAAATACATATTTAACCATTTTTCCCCCACTGTAGCCGCATATCCATCAGGATTACGGTTTGCTTAAATATTTATTATTTTGTTAACCACCATAATTTCACGAAAAAGCTATACAGCTTCTCCGTGAAATCATGGTTTACTTCTTTGTATATTTATAATTTGGAAAACAATACTTTAGAAAATACTTAAGTATCTTCTTCAGTATGTACCAGCTTATTCAACATCCTGCATTGCTGCGTAATCTTCCTCACCAGTACGAACCTTTACAACTTTCAGTACATTGTATACGAAGATCTTTCCATCTCCGATATGACCTGTGTAAAGAGCACGCTTAGCTGCTTCAATTACGTCTGCTACAGGAATCTTGCTGACTACCACTTCAACCTTAATCTTAGGAAGAAGAGTTGTATCCATCTCAACTCCACGGTAGAATTCACCAGCACCCTTCTGGATACCACAACCCATTACCTGAGTTACTGTCATACCGGTTACACCCAGATCGTTCATAGCTTTCTTAAGTGAATCAAACTTGGCAAGCTTTGCAATGATTGTAACCTTGTGCATGCCAGTATTGAAAATTGGAACACCGTTTGCATCTGTCTCTGTGCTTGAAGCCACAACAGGAATTGCTGCGTCCTTCTTGAACTCAGTTGCTGTGTCATAGTTACTGTCACCAAGATCTGTGTTGTCATTAATATCCATTGTTGCACTCATATCACTGATTGCAAAACCAGCATATGCACTGGGAAGACCATGCTCTGTTGCATCAAGACCAATGATTTCTTCCTCTTCAGTAACTCTCAGACCAAATAATGCTTTGATTAAGAAGAATGCTACTGTAATTGTAACTGCTGTCCACAGTGCAACTGCTACAAATCCGAAAAGCTGAATTCCTAAAAGTTCAAATCCACCACCGTAGAAAAGTCCAACGATTTCTGTTCCTTCTGCATTAGCGATTGAATAACCAGGAGCAGTATTTGTAGCAAAAAGACCAACTGCCAGTGTACCCCAGATACCGTTCAGGCAGTGAACTGCAACAGCACCTACAGGATCATCAATACGAAGAACATAATCTAAGAACCATACACCAAAGCAAACCAGAAGTCCTGCTACTGCACCGATTACGATTGCTCCAAATGCATCTGTTACATCACAGGGAGCTGTAATAGCTACAAGACCTGCCAATGAAGCATTGAGACACATTGAAACATCAGGCTTGCCATATTTAATCCATGTAAAGATCATACATACTACAGTTGCAATTGCCGGAGCAATTGTAGTTGTTACAAATACTGAACCAAGCTGTTCTACTGTTGTGCAGGCTGCACCGTTAAATCCGTACCAGCCAAGCCAGAGAATAAATACACCAAGTGCACCAATTGGAAGGTTGTGACCAGGGAAAGCATTTACCTTTGTAATCTTGCCACTCTTGTCAGTTACAAACTTACCAATTCTGGGTCCAAGGATTTTTGCACCAATCAAAGCTGAAATACCACCAACCATATGAATTGCACAGCTACCTGCGAAATCATGGAAGCCCATCTGAGCTAAGAA
This sequence comes from Lachnospiraceae bacterium UBA1729, assembly GCA_002315945.1. GTDB lineage: Bacteria > Bacillota > Clostridia > Lachnospirales > Lachnospiraceae > UBA1729. The sequence goes on from DCIJ01000078.1 coordinate 63,460, forward strand.
GCCGCCGCCCCAAATCCAGTGTGCTTCAATGGGATAAATCAAAGCTGAAATAATACCAGAATAGATACAGTAGGATAAGAACTTGGTTCTTTCAGCCATGGCACCTGATACGATAGTTGCTGTTGTTGCACAGAATACCAGGTTGAATACAAAGTTGGACCAGTCAAAGGTTGCATAGCTTGTAAAAATATCAAAACCAGGCTTTCCAATGAAACCACACAGGTCCTCACCCAACAGAAGTCCAAAACCAATCAGGATGAACACTACTGTACCAATACAGAAGTCCATCAGGTTTTTCATAAGAATGTTGCCGGCATTTTTTGCTCTGGTAAAACCAGCCTCTACCATTGCAAATCCAGCCTGCATCCAAAATACAAGTGCTGCACCGATTAAGAACCAGACACCAAATACCTGGCCTCCTATTACGCTCATAATTTCATCATTCATAATTTTTCTCCCCTGCAAAACAGGGCACGTACCCCTTGGTACGCGCCCTTGCGTTTATTTTACTTTATTTAATATGCAAATCCATGAACCAGCTCTAAACACTATACATAGAACAGCATATCAGCATAGCTTGGATATGGAAGAGCTCCTTCAGGAAGCATTTCCTCTGTAGCATCAGCAAGCTTACGAACCTTGTCCATATCAGCAATGATTTCTGACTGATAGAATTTAGCAAGCTCAAGTGCATCCTCCATAGCCTCTGCCTTGGCAGTATCTTCAGCAAGCTTCTCAACTGCTTCGTAGATACCATCATATTTATCAGTAAGCTTCTCAAGAATTGCAACCTCTGTCTTAACTGAAAGACCTGCAAACTGTTTTTTCTTGGTAGCAACTGTAGCAGCCTTATCAATAGTTTCAAGAACTGCTGGCAGGAACTGATGATTAACCATGTCAATCAGAGTCTTTGCCTCGATATGAAGTGTCTTTGAGTAGTTCTCAAGGAGGATTTCATATCTTGAATGGATTTCGCTCTCTGTAAAGATATGATGCTTTGTGAAGAGCTTAACATTCTTATCTTCGATAAATACTGGAAGTACATCCGGAGTTGACTTGTAGTTGTACAGGCCACGCTTAGCAGCTTCTTCAACCCACTCATCTGTATATCCATTACCATTAAAGATTACTCTCTTGTGCTCGATAATGGTCTTCTTAATCAGTTCGTGTACTGTTTCCTCAATCTTGTCAGCAGGTACATCTTTGATTGCCTCAGCAAAAATGCTTAAAGCCTCAGCTACTGCTGTATTAAGGATTACGTTAGGTCCTGATACTGAAAGTGATGAACCAAGTGATCTGAACTCGAACTTATTACCTGTAAATGCGAAAGGTGAAGTTCTGTTTCTATCGGTTGTATCCTTAGTAAAATGAGGAAGAACCTGTGCACCTATATCCATGGAAACCTTCTGCTGTTTGCCGAAGAATGTTCCATTTTCAATCGAATCAAGAACTGCTGTCAGTTCATCACCAAGGAAAATTGAAATGATAGCGGGAGGTGCTTCATTTGCTCCAAGGCGATGATCATTACCAGCGCTGGCTACTGACAGTCTCATAAGATCTGCATACTTATCAACTGCAGAGATAACCGCTGTCAGGAATACCAAAAACTGAATATTTTCTGCAGGTGTCTTGCCAGGATCAAGCAGGTTAACACCTGTGTTAGTTGTCATTGACCAGTTGTTGTGCTTACCACTTCCGTTGATGCCATCGAAGGGCTTCTCATGAAGCAGACATACAAAATCATGTTTGTCAGCAACTTTTTTCATAATTTCCATGGTCAGCTGATTGTGATCAACTGCCACATTAGTTGTATCAAATACCGGAGCCAGCTCGTGCTGTCCAGGAGCAACTTCGTTGTGTTTTGTCTTGGCAGGGATGCCTAATTTCCAAAGTTCTTCATCAAGCTCATGCATGTAAGCTGCAACTCTGGGCTTAAGAGTACCAAAGTAATGATCTTCCATCTCCTGTCCCTTAGGAGGCATTGCACCAAGAAGTGTTCTTCCTGTGAAAATCAAATCTTTTCTCTTCTTGAAAGCTTCCTTCTCTACTAAGAAGTATTCCTGCTCAGGACCAACTGTTGTTGCTACACTTGATACCTCTGTGTTGCCAAGGAGGTGAAGTACCTTGGTTGCTTCTCTGTTAAGAGCTTCCATTGAACGAAGAAGAGGAGTCTTTTTATCAAGAGCTTCGCCGCTGTATGAACAGAAGGCTGTTGGAATGCAAAGTGTTCCATCCTTGATAAAAGCAGGTGATGTAGGATCCCATGCTGTATAGCCTCTTGCTTCAAATGTAGCTCTTAAGCCACCTGAAGGAAAGCTTGATGCATCAGGCTCACCCTTAATCAGCTCTTTGCCAGAGAAATCCATGATTACCTCTCCACCTTCGATAGGAGAAATGAAGCTGTCATGCTTCTCTGCTGTAAAACCTGTCATGGGCTGGAACCAGTGAGTAAAGTGTGTTGCACCATGTTCAACTGCCCATTCCTTCATGGCTACTGCAACTGCATTAGCCACATCTATTTCTAAATGAGTATTATTATCAATTGTCTTTCTTAATGCCTTGTAAACATCTTTTGGAAGTTTGTCTCTCATTATCTTGTCATTAAATACAAGACTTCCGTACAACTCGGGTATGGTCATAATTTTTTCCTCCTGATATAAATATACAAATTAGAAAGCTTTCCGGTTCAAAAGAAAAAGGCGCCTTGGACTAATCCAAAGCGCCTTTGCTTTTCATGCTACGTAATATACTCTTGTGACATTTTAATGTCAACAGTGTTTTTTTATTGTACTTGATTTAATACAATTGTATTATTGTATACAACCACAAGGGAGAGGCGTTCCTCTTTTCTTTGATGCCTCAATACATGTAGCATTGTGGTATGCACTTAAAATATCGTAGATACCGCTATGGTCTGCTCTTCCAGCACGTCTAGGAGAACCTTAACTGTATCTAAGGATGTGAACATGGTTACATTGTTCTCAATGGCACATCTTCTGATAGCCACACCATCCTCATAATGTACACCAGACAGAATAGCTCTGGTATTGATTATATAGCTTACATATCCAGCTCTCAGAGTTTCAAGAATCTCTTCACTGCCTTCACTAAGCTTTCTGCGTACTCTGGTCCTGATCTTGTGCTCTCTTAAGAAGTCAGCTGTTCCAATGGTAGCCTCAATATTAAAGCCCATGTCATAAAAACGTTTAACTAAAGGAAGTGCTTCCTCCTTGTCCTCATCTGCCAGAGTCACTAACAGAGTTCCATAGTTTTGAAGCTTGATTCCTGATGCAACCAGTGCCTTGTACATGGCTCTGTGCATTCTCTTGTCATAGCCTATGGCCTCACCTGTTGATTTCATCTCTGGTGACAGATATGCATCCATGCCCTTTAGCTTTGCAAAGGAGAAGGCAGGAGCCTTAACATACCACATATCTCTTTCCTCAGGATACAACTCCATTATTCCCTGCTGCCTCAGGTCAACCCCAAGTATAGCCATGGTAGCCATATCTGCCAGGGAATAGCCTGTAGCTTTCGACAGGAAGGGAACTGTTCTTGAGGATCTGGGATTAACCTCTATAATATAGACATTTTCATCATCATCCACAATGAACTGGATGTTGAAAAGTCCCACGATTCCAATTCCCAGACCTAACATTCTGCTGTATTTCAGAATAGTTCTCTTTACTTTATTAGAAATACTAAAAGGAGGGTATACACTTATGGAGTCTCCTGAATGGACACCTGTTCTTTCAACCAGTTCCATAATTCCAGGTACAAATACATTCTTGCCATCACAGATAGCGTCTACCTCTACCTCTTTTCCTCTGATATATCTGTCAACAAGCACCGGCTTGTCCACATCGACCTCTACTGCTGTCTTGAGATAATGTCTTAAATCAGCCTCCTTGGATACAATCTGCATTGCCCTGCCACCCAGTACGAAGCTGGGGCGAACAAGTACCGGATATCCTATTTCAGCTGCTGCCTTAACACCATCCTCAATATTGGTTACAGCCATGCCCTTGGGCTGAGGGATTCCAAGCTCGACTAAGAGCTTTTCAAATTCATCCCTGTCCTCTGCCCTGTCAATAGCTGCGCAGTCTGTACCTATTATCCTGACTCCGTACTCTCTCAGAGGATCTGCCAGGTTAATAGCTGTCTGTCCACCCAGTATGGCAATTACACCTTCCGGCTTTTCCAGCTCAATAATATTCATTACATCCTCAACACACAGAGGCTCAAAGTACAGCTTGTCTGAGGTTGTATAGTCGGTTGACACGGTCTCAGGGTTATTATTAATAATAATAGCCTCGTAGCCCGCTCTCTTAATTGTCTTAACTGCATGTACTGTTGAGTAGTCAAACTCTACACCCTGACCAATTCGGATAGGACCAGATCCAAGAACAATTATTTTTTTCTTGGGAGATACAACCGATTCATTCTCATCTTCATAGGTTGAATAAAAATAGGGAACATAGCTCTCAAACTCAGAAGCACAGGTATCTATCATCTTATAGACAGGGAAAATTCCCAATTCCTTTCGCAGGTCAAAGATTTCCTTGGCAGTTCTGCCGCCCCAGAATTCTCCAATTACCCTGTCAGAAAAGCCCATGCGTTTTGCAGCATATAATATCTCTTTTGAATCAGGATAGGCTTTGATATTTTTCTCCATAACAATGATATTGACCAGCTTTCTTAAGAAGAACATGTCAATACCTGTTGTCAGGCTTATTGTTGTTATGTCAACCTCTCTTCTGATTAATTCAGCAATTGCATATATTCTGTCGTCAGTTCCCAGTTTGATGTATTCAAGCATATCCTCTGTCTTTTCCTCATCAAACTTGGCACTGTGCAGATGGTATACACCTATCTCCAGAGATCTGATTGCCTTCAAAAGGCTTTCCTCAAAGGTACGGCCCACACTCATAACCTCGCCTGTAGCCTTCATCTGGGTACCAAGGGTATTATTGGCATCATTGAATTTATCAAAGGGGAATCTGGGCATCTTGGTGACTACATAATCTAAGGCCGGCTCAAAGCTTGCCAGAGTATTGGCCAGATGTATTTCATCCAGTCTGAGTCCCACAGCAATCTTGGCTGATACTCTGGCTATTGGATAACCACTGGCCTTGGAGGCCAGAGCTGATGATCTGGACACTCTGGGGTTAACCTCTATCAGATAGTAGTCAAAGGACTTGGGATCCAGTGCAAACTGCACATTACATCCACCTTCTATTTTCAGTGCTCTGATAAGCTTGAGAGCACTATTTCTAAGCATATGGTATTCTTTGTTGGTCAGAGTCTGGGAAGGACATACAACAATGGAATCTCCTGTGTGTATTCCTACGGGATCCAGATTTTCCATGTTACAGATTGTTATGGCTGTATCGTTGGCATCTCTGATTACCTCATACTCTATCTCTTTGTATCCCTTGACACTTTTTTCAATAAGAACCTGATGAACAGGGGATAATACAAAGGCATTTTTTAAAATGTCCTTTAATTCTTTTTCATTATCAGCGAAACCACCACCTGTACCACCCAGGGTAAATGCAGGGCGCACTACTACAGGGAAACCAATCTCAAGGGCCGCGCTGGTTCCCTCTTCCATGGTATTAGCAATTAGGGAAGGCAGTACAGGCTCACCAAGACTTAAGCACAATTCCTTGAACATCTCCCTGTCTTCAGCCTGCTCAATACTCTTAAAATCTGTTCCCAGAAGCTTAACATCGCATTCCTTCAAAACGCCCTTCTTTTCCAGCTGCATAGCCAGATTCAGTCCGGTCTGGCCACCAATACCCGGAAGCAGAGCATCAGGCCTCTCCATTCTGATAATTTTCGCAACAAATTCCAGAGTCAGAGGCTCCATATATATTTTGTCAGCTATTGCCTGGTCAGTCATTATGGTGGCAGGGTTTGAGTTACACAAAATTACCTCAAAGCCCTCCTCTCTCAATGCCAGACAGGCCTGAGTTCCAGCATAGTCAAATTCTGCTGCCTGCCCAATTACTATAGGACCTGAACCAATTACAAGGACTTTTTTAATATCTGTACGTTTAGGCATTTTTCTGGTCCTCCTTATTCTCTCTCATCATGGAAATGAAGGTATCAAAAAGATACGCACTGTCCTCCGGACCAGGTGCGCTTTCAGGATGATACTGTACAGAGCATACCTTATGACTCTTGCTCTTAACACCCTCAACAGTATTGTCTAACAGATTGATGTGAGTAATCTCTAAATCTGTACCCTCCACAGAATCCACATCCACCGCATAGGAGTGATTCTGGCTGGTTATCTCTATTTTATCTGTGAGCAGATTTTTTACAGGATGATTTCCACCTCTGTGACCAAACTTAAGCTTATAGGTTTTGGCACCAAAGGCAAGGGATATTATCTGATGACCCAGACAGATACCAAAGATTGGACAAAATCCTATCAGCTCCTTAATTGTCTCTATGGTCTGGGTTACGTCACAGGGGTCTCCAGGTCCGTTGGAGATGAATACTCCATCAGGATTTATCTTCTTAATTTCTTCTGCAGATGTATTCCAGGGAACAAGAGTTACATCAAGTCCCAGTTTTATCATCATTCTGACAATATTGGCCTTGATTCCGCAGTCTATTGCCACAACTCTAAAGGCATTATCATCCTTATTGTTATCATCCGTCTGGTTGCCATCCTTATCAGTATGATAAAAACTGTCTGTGTTGGCATGAATCTGCTCTTTTGTACTGACTCTGGCTACTGCATCCCTCCTGGGTACATACTCGTCCAGTATTTTTTTAGCCTGGGCCTGGTCAATATCTTCACAGGTAATCAGGGCCAGACAGCTGCCTATATCTCTGATGTGACGACCAATACGTCTGGTGTCCACATCACATATTCCTACTACACCATACTTTTTCATTATTTCCTGAAAGGAATTCTTGCTTCTGAAATTAGATGGTTCATCATTATAGTCTCTAACAACAAAACCTGAAATGGACGGATTTTTGGTCTCATAGTCCTCTTCATTAATTCCATAATTACCAATCAGTGGATAGGTCATTACCACTGCCTGGTCTGTATATGAAGGATCTGACAAAATCTCCTGATATCCTACCATGGAAGTATTAAATACCAGCTCAACCACCTTGGTCTCAGTAGCACCAAAGGGCTTTCCTTCAAATACAGAACCGTCCTTTAAGTACAGTCTGCACATTTCATTTTTCATTGAGTTTCTCCCTGTTCTCACACCATTAGAAATCATATTTTCTATAAAAAAAGACACTTCGAGTATACCCCAAAGCGCCTTTGCTCCTATAAATATATATAACTTTTCAGTGATTTTTTCAAGACCAAATTAATTAACCGGATTTTCATGTACCATACAATGCTTTACACCTGGTACCTCTTCAATGGCATCATGCACTCTGTGAGCTATTTCATGAGCCTCATTTAACGTCCTGTTTCCCCTGACAGCAATCTCTACATCAACATATATTCTTGCTCCAAACAGTCTGGTCTTAATATCATCTACACCCTCTACGCCATCTACTGACAAGATAATTTTTCGCATGTCTTCAACAGTTTCTGCAGGACATGCTTTGTCCACCATCTTGTCAACGGCATCCTTCATAATATCCCAGGCAGCCTTCTCAATAAACAGACATATTACCAGGCTGGCCACTGAGTCTGCCACCAGAATTCCCTCCCTGGCTCCAATAATACCCACCAGAGCACCTACCGAAGATAGCGCGTCTGATCTGTGATGCCAGGCATCTGCCATAAGAGTCCCCGAATTAATTCTCCTGGCAGCATTCCTTGTATACCAGTACATCCATTCCTTGATTAGAATGGACAGTACTGCTGCTAATAATGCAGTCAGTCCCGGAATCTTCATAGTATTATACTGACCCAGCATAATAGTGCTGATTCCCTTGTAACCAATTCCCAGTCCTGTAAGTGCCAGCATGACTGACAATATTATCGATGCCACACACTCCATGCGCTCATGGCCATAGGGATGATCTGTATCAGGATCCTTGGATGCGATTTTTACACCAATTATTACTACAAAAGTACTCAATACGTCAGAGGCCGAGTGAACTGCATCCGAAATCATTGCCCCTGAATTTGAAAAAATACCTGCCATCAGTTTAAATACTGACAGCAGGGTATTAATTATTAAGGATACTTTTGAAACCCTCATTGCAATCTTCACAAATTCTGTTGAATTTAATGATTCTGCTTTATTTTCCATATCCTACT
>DCIJ01000078.1:71802-72171 GCA_002315945.1 Lachnospiraceae bacterium UBA1729
GATTGTTTCTTATCAAGCCTTCTCAAGAGCAAGTGTTCTTGTAGTAAGATCACAAACCTCAGCAGGTCCGTAGTACTGGATAGCACCAGGATATGTGAAGCTTGTCTTAACAGCCCACTCTTCTCTGTTTGCTTCGAAGAATTTGAAAGGCTTACCATCTAACTCAACAAGAGCTTTTCTGATAACAGGCTTATCTTCGCCGTTTCTTCTTTCCATATTCATCATCTTGGTGATAGGCATACCACCTGCAACCCACTCATCAGCTGGCTTAGAAATGTTAGAAACCTTTGAAAGGTATCCTGTGTAACCATACTGGATAAGCATGAATGCATTGTAACCAAGTGAGTAGCAGTAATCTGCATCAAAGTT
>DCIJ01000078.1:72225-73304 GCA_002315945.1 Lachnospiraceae bacterium UBA1729
CCGAAGAAGTGATGCTGAGCACCAAATTTGCCCTTGTATGTACCAGCTGCTTTTCTCTTAGCAAGTTCAGCCTTTACCATCTCTGAGAACAGCTTCTCTGACTCGATGAGAGATACCTGTACGTTTCCATGAGGATCTCTTTCCAGGAACAGCTGCTGCTGAATTCCCTGAGGAAGAATATCAAATACTGCAAAGCTGTCTGCTGTAAGACCAGCCTTGATGAAGTTGTACTTAGCTGTCCAGTCAGGAAGAGCATTGAACTCTTCTGTCTTGCTGCCTGCAAGAAGTTCATTAATCTCAGCAATAAGCTTAGAGAACTCAGGAACGAATTCTACGATACCTTCAGGAATAATAGCTACACCAAAGTTTTCGCCATTGTTGCCACGAGTTTCAACTGAATCAGCGATGTAGTTAGTAATCTGAGCAAGTGACATCTTCTTAGCTGCTACTTCTTCACCGATAAGGCAGATGTTAGGCTGTGTCTCAAGAGCACACTCAAGTGCTACGTGAGAAGCAGAACGTCCCATAACCTTGATGAAATGCCAGTACTTCTTAGCTGAGTTAGCATCTCTCTCGATGTTACCAATGAGCTCTGAATATGTCTTGGTTGCTGTATCAAAACCAAATGAAGCTTCGATATCTTCGTTCTTTAAGTCACCGTCAATTGTCTTAGGACATCCGATAACCTGAACACCTGTATTGTTTGCAGCCATGTACTCAGCAAGAGTAGCTGCATTTGTGTTGGAATCATCACCACCGATGATTACGATAGCTGTAAGTCCGTTCTTCTTAGCGTTCTCAGCAACGATACCAAACTGTTCCTTGGTCTCAAGCTTTGTACGGCCAGAACCAATGATATCGAAACCACCAGTATTTCTGTATTCATCGATAAAAGCATCGTCGAATACTACATAATCATTCTTAAGGAGTCCGTCAGGGCCGCCCTTGAAACCAAGAAGATCGTTGTCCTTGTTGGTAGCCTTTAATGCATCATAGAGACCTGTGATAACATTGTGTCCACCAGGAGCCTGTCCACCTGAAAGGATAACACCTACAACCTGCTTCTTAGCAGCTGATGT
>DCIJ01000078.1:73380-73681 GCA_002315945.1 Lachnospiraceae bacterium UBA1729
ATCTTGTCCTGATCAGCAACACTCTGTGTCTCCTGTCCTTCCTTTACACAGATATCTGCAATACCGTTTCTGAGCATTCCAGGAAGCTTGGGAGTATACTCGTATCTTGCCTTCTGAAGGGGTGAAATAGTCATGATTTTTCTCCTTACTTATATTAGTTTAATTTGTTATCCGCCAGAAGCTATATTTTCATGGCGGGATTTACTACATTAGCCTATTTATTTTACACTTCACCATTCTTTTTTGCAATGGTTTCATATTAACAAATAAAATCATAGAAGCCTGGGAAAGAAATATCCAC
>DCIJ01000056.1 GCA_002315945.1 Lachnospiraceae bacterium UBA1729
ATTTTCTGTTTCAGCTGCCTGAGCCGCAAGCAAAGCAGCTTGTTTTGCAATATACGCCTGAACCTGTGGATCAACAGGAATCTCAACATTGTCAGTTGCAGGCTTGGGAACAACAACAGTCTCACCTTCATCTGCTGTCTCAGATGCCCAAAATGCATATAACTTACGAGAAGAATCAGGTGTAAGATGCAAGCCATCTATAAACTGAATTCCAACCTTTTTCATATATGTATTACTATCAAGGAAGGTAATGTAATCCGGCAGTCCAGCTTTTAACTTTTTGTTAAAAGCATCTATTTTTTTATTAGTGCTGACATCATTAGGATCTATGGGCAGAATTGAAGACACATAAATCCGGTTTCCAGCTTCAGTCAGCTGCTTAAACAAATCAGTGCTGTAATATTTAGCATATTCATCACCGTTCCAGCTCTTACAGTTCTGGGTAAGCAGGATATCATTTGCACCTAATGCCATAATAATCTTTTTCCCACTAATATTAGATCCACTCAAAGCAGGCATGGCAATATTCTGTAACCAGTCTCCACCCATAGCAGCCTGAGCAAACCAGGAACTTACATCCTCATCCCTCTCAGTATGCTCATGCAAAAAATAAGTAATTGAATCACCAACAAATAATCTCTTGCTGGAGTCAGGGTCAGTTACAATAGTTCCACCAAATTTATTTTTACTACTCATATAAGGAATGGCTTCACTAATACTCATAACATCTGCGTCAGCCATTTCAATAATTTTTCCATCTTTGTATATCTGTAGTGTATCTGCGGTACTACCCTCTCCCAGGATAAGAACCTGTTTTACACCAAGCTGTGCCTCTCCTCTAAGCATCATTGGTTCTCTGACATATCCAATACTTTTCTGGTCGTACTTAAATCCACAGGAAAATATAAATATAAAAAATAAAACACTAATTAAACTAAATTTTTTCATAAAATACTACTCCTAAACGCACACAAATCTGCAGATCAAAATGACCTGCAGACTTGCTTGATAATACAATATTTATGTGAACTTGTCTAGGATAAAGTTCATATATTGTGTTTTTTTATTTTTTTCTCTATTTAATAACCTGTGACCAGTCTGTAATTCCGATAACTGATTTAGCCCATTCTTCATATGCAGCCGGATTAGAATCCATTGAATTAAATACTTCCTGGCTCTTTCCTGATAATCTGGTATCAACCATGGGCTCACTATATGCAAGCAGGTAGATTACATTATCAATCAAAGGATTTCTTGACAATGCTACCCATGAAGCCATCAAAGCTGCAGCCTGAACATCATTGCCCTGTGCATTGGTAAGACCAACCTCACTAATGATGACATGTCTGGGTGCTCCGTTAGGTGCAAGCATCTGAGGAGTCATCAGGAAATTAGTAAGCATTGATACATTCTGGAAGCTCATCATAGCGCCACTCTTAACCTGCTGTGCACAATATGCACCGCCATTAACTCCGCTCATATCCCAGAACTTAGCATTTGTAAGAGGAACTGGATATGGATGCTGTGCAACACCCCAGTCAATATTACCTGATCCTGCTACAAGACTATTAAACTTGGTCAAAAAGTCTTTTCCATCGATGTATTCATAATATTCAGCATTACCAGGAGTTCTGTTTCTATCCCAGTTCTGATCAAGACATACATACACTCTTGCATTAGCATTAGTACTCTTAATTGCATTATATGCTACTCTGAAAACCTGAGCATATTCTCTCATGTAGGTATCCCAGTCAGTCCATACCATATAGTTCCAGGTACGTACATTAACTTCGTTACCAATAATCCAGTCTTCACCTTTTGAATTAGCAGCATAATATGTAAGCTCGTCAGCCAGCTGCTTAACGCCAGTTGCATCAGCAGCATTTAACATATAGTATCTGGGAACTACAGGATGAGTATCTGTAGGTACCATAGCTGCTCTAGCATATGGATTTGTCAGCCCCTGGTTCTGACCATTGTTCATAATCTGAACAGTAGTATTGATTCCAGAGCACCAGAAGGATTTGCTTCCGGTAAGATTCAGATTTGTAAAATTGTTTGCCTGAGTCTGCTTCTTGCCATGGCCACTTCTTCCCTTAGTGTTGGTAGCCAGTACCTCAGGATTAGAAATATACTGAGGCTCAGCAATCATCTTAACCTGACCGCCTGACAAAACACCAAGTGCAAACTTTGAATATAATCTTGTGTTATCCTTTTTATGGTTTAAGTCAAAAGTAAAACTTACATTAGCTGCCAAAGGAGCAGTTGCAACAGCTGCCTTTCCTGGTGCAATAGCATATTCATAAGGAGCCAGTTCATACAGATAAGCTATTCCGTCATCAGAAGCAGGAACCTTGGATAAAGCCGCTGTATATGTAGCAGAGCTGGCATTTACTGCTTTAGCCTGTGCTATCTGCGCTACATAGCCATTACCGCCAGAAGATTTCTTTGCAGCAAAAACCTGAAGTCCAGCAAACATAAACAATGTAAGCATTAGTGCAAGTGTCTGAATTTTTCTTTTCATGTTCATACCCTCATTTTTCTTAACAGAAAATAATTCTGTTATATTTTTTCTCTCAAGGACAAATGTAACAAATTTTTTACATATCTGCAATAATTTTTGTAAAAAATTACCCACAATGCACACAAAATATCAATTCTTTTGCAAACTGATTTCAAACACTCTGGCCATAACTTCTTTTTTAAATCTAACCTTCAGTTTTTTCTGAATTTCATCAATTCCAAATTCAACATTATTACTCAGTTCAGATTTAGGATATGCAAGTTTAACCTCAAACTGCTGATTTGAGTTAATAATGGTGGATAAATCAATATCATAACATTCTTTATCCTTATCCTTCATACCCTTTCGTCTCCAGACCGCAAGGTAAATTTTATTCTTTTCTCTATTAATTAGTCCCGAACATAACCAGCTTGAAAGAGAATCCGAGAATCCCATTGGCCATATTGGATGCGCAGATTTTATATCTCCTCTGATATGCTTATAGTATTCTATACCCTCAGCAACCAGCTGCTTTCTGTTATCGTTTAATTCTGCCAGATGACCACTTTGATGAATCCTTAACAGGAGGGAATTTACCATATTGTATACAGTTTCTTCCTCATCGCCATTTCGTTGAGGATATGACCATACAGCGGCCTGCTCTGGTGTCAGTGCCATACATGCATTGGCAGCGATAGTTGCGTAATGTCTGTAATCCTCCTGATCACTGGTGGACTGAATGCTGTATCTTGATAAAAGTGCATAATCAATTCTTAAACCGCCACTTGAACAGTTCTCTATAACCAAATCTGGATATTTTTCAAAAACGCCCTCCAGCCATCTTAAATAAGCTCTCTCATGCTGTAGTAATCCATCTCCAAAACTGTCAGCATTAATTTCAGTTCCAATTCCAGGCTCAATATTGTAGTCCATTTTTATATATCCAACACCATACTCATTGACAACTCTGTCAATGACTTCATCTACATGTTGAATTACTTCTGGATTTCTAAAGTCTAACTGATATCTGCTTCTGTCGTATACTCTCTTACCGTGTCGGATAAAGAACCAGTCATCAGGAGCATTTTTTGCTTTATCGCAATTAATACCCATCACCTCCAGTTCCAACCAGACTCCAGGCACCATGCCCTTACTTCTGATATAGTCTGTAACCTGTCTGATTCCTTGTGGAAAACGTGCTAAGCACTCCTTCCATTCTCCAACGCTATCCCACCATTCGCCTTCGTCATACCATCCGGCATCGATTACGTAATATTCACACCCCATCTGAGCTGCTGCATCAATTAGTGGCAGCTCCTTTTCGGTAGTAGGATCTCCAAACAGGCAGTTCATGTAGTCATTAAAAATTACTGGCAGATTTTCATTATCCTTATTTTTTCTTCTGATTTTGCGTCTGTAATCAGTAAGCTTAGCCATGGCTTCATTCAGATTAGCTTTGCTTACTCCAACAGCAACAGGGACAGTTTCAAAGGTGTCACCAGGTTTTAGGTCAACGCTCCACTGAGACTGAACTTCTGTAGGCCCACTCAGAGAAAGATAAAAGTGATTATTCTGATCACTAATCTCGGCATGCCAGGAACCATTATGTTCTATCTGCCAAAACAATCCTGTATCAGCCTCTGTATTTTCCAGATACCCCATAGGAAGATATTCCTTAGTCGACCAGTTACCAGTATTTGTCAGTGAAAAGGTGGAAGAAGTTCTCTGGTAAACAGTGGGCTGAGTAAATCCCATTCCCATCTGTGGAAATGTTAGCGTCTGAAAATTCATTTCCTTCTGCCAACCGTTTCTGGCATAAGTCAGGCACATCTTTTCATCTGTAGATTTAGTGCCTTCTTTTTCTATACCCAGATAGTGGAAGGAAGAAATATACTCAAGGGTTTGTGTTTCTTTTCCACAATTCTTCACGGTATGAGTCATCCTAACTGTGGATGTTCCATCATAGAACTGCCAGCGGGTAAACACCAATGCACCAGTCATTTCATCCTTTTGTGTGATTTCAATAAGTTTACCCAAGTCATTACGTTTTTCAACAAGATCAACAAACTGTAACAGATACCCTGGAGCCGTAACAATGTGTTTATTTCCATGCTTTTCATAGGGTCTGTTAAAACCGGAAAAATTAACCTGTACTAACTGAAATCCTTCCTTGATATAGGTATCATTTTCCTTAAAATCATCCCTGTTCATCTGACTGTTTCCAAAATGAAAGAGCTTTATCTGGTTACTGTCAGTTATTCCAAATGTAATAAATAATCCATCCTCTACAATATCAATCCATCTGTCTATTTTCATACCCTTCCCCCTATAATGAAGCTTTCATATTCCCTAAGATTATTAATTTTACGTACCTTTTTCAGTAATTTCTGAGAGTCTTCAAAATTTCTTGCCATATATACCCATAATTCCTTGAGCTTAAACAGGGTATTTCTGTCTCCAGACATAATCCGAGCATATTTTTCCATCAGTTCTATATTAAAAGCTTTAAATGTGTCCTCTTCTAATACTTCATTGGCAGAATTCTTTATTTCTTTTGCAAGAAATGGTCGGGCAATTATTCCCCTGCCAAGCATGCATGCATGTATATCTGGTAGAATTGAAGACATGTTAAGAAACGAATCACGGGAATCAATATCGCCGTTATAGCTAACCTTGAAATCTTTTGGAATAAACTCCACGTTATCTCTTATAACATCTATTCTGGAATTATTATTATAAAAGTCCTCTCTTACCCTACCATGAATAATCAGTTCAGATATCGGAAATTTGGAATATATTCTTAGTAGTCTGGGCCATTCATCATAATCAGAATAACCCAGTCTGGTTTTTACTGATATTTTAATATCATTTTTAGAAAAAATATTATCTAACAGCCGTTCCAGCTTTTCAGGTTCTAATAGCATTCCAGAGCCTTTTCCCTTAGCAGTAACAGTACCGGAAGGACATCCAAAATTGAGATTAACTTCCTGGTATCCCATTTGGGCAATCTGCGCAACTGTGTTGGAAAAATCTTCAGCATCACTTGTAAGTATCTGTGGAATAAGATTTATATCATTATTATTCTCTGGATTAATGTCATTCAGTTCCTTATAATTCAGACTTTTATTTTTATGAGTTGAAATAAATGGACTAAAATATGTATCAACACCGCCATAAAACTTGTTTAGAGCATTTCTGTAGATATAAGTGGTTATTCCCTCCATGGGAGCAAGTTCTATCTGCATTATCCCAGCCTCTCTGTCATAACATCCATTCTTTCTTTAGCAAAATTATGAATTTTAGCATATTTTTCAATTGGATTAGCCGATTTCCACCTGTACTGATTAACAAGTAAATCAGCCTCATATTTTTTAAAGAGCTCACTGTCCTTAGGATTAGCTGATTCAAAGATTTCATTTAGTTCTGGAAGCATCACCTCATGCCACAGACTACTTGCAAGATCAAGGAACTCAGGGTGCTTCAGGTACCATCTCCAGTAATCCCTTTCATCAGCCAGAAATTCTTCGTCCATAAGAATAGTGCTATCGCTGTCTTCTAAAAATGAATGTTCCACATCCCATGGATAAACAGCATAAAAACGACTGTCTCCATTCAAATCAGAATCCTTATAAAAATAAATGCTGGAACCAATGCTGTACTCCAGATTAAAATCAAGCATAAGCCACTGTAGAGCAAAGGATCTGGGATCAATATACTCAGTGTAATGCTTACCCTTGGAGTTAATTCCATTGGGACTGTCACAGGCCTCTTCAAATTCCGACCAGGAATCAGCCAGAGAATTGACCATCTCAAGGGAGCCATAGGGCATACTCCTGACCACAAAGATATGATTATCTCTAGTTCTAAATCTGGCATCCTTTTCTTCAAAGTCTCTGCTGTTTAATTCAAAAATAAAACCACCTGTCACATCCTTAGGATTCTTTTCCAAAAGATAACCCATTCTTTTTTCAGCATCACCCTCTGTGTAATACTGCTCAAGTTCATACTCATTTAATGGTTTGCTATTAATCTTCTGAGTATCAAGCTTGATGTCCTTAATATTAATTCTGTTTTCAGATATTTCAATTTTCGGTGTCAGGAAATATACACCCAGATAGTTGCCGTCCACATATAAGTGAACAAATTCAGTATCTGGTGCACCAGGCATCTGAACCCTTCTCGCTATTTCAGAGGTAACCATATAACTAAATAAAGAGTTATATCTTTCCCCCGATATCAATGCATAGTTGCAGCTTTCATCCAGGCCACACAGCTTTGTACTATTTCCTAATGTAATGTTAAAACTTCTCTTCTCTCCAAACTGCCAGGAATGGTTTCCATGACCTCGAATCTCATCTATAATGCCTCTTTCAAATCCAGAATCAGTCTGTCTGAGGCAGTACTCTGCTGTCAAAGCATTTTTCTTACTATATCCGAGATAAGATAATCCATTATCAGAATTAGTATTAATTGACATCACAGGAATACTATCTGTGAAACATACAGAAAAGGAATAATTTAAAGAAATTTCATTATCCCCTGCTGATGGTGATATAATGCTAACCATTTTTCCATCGGCAGGTAATGATAGCCTAAGCTCTTTACCATTAGTAAATTTCAAAAAAGTATCCACATGGTCTGTATCAGCAAGACTATCAGATGGAAGGACAAACATCCAGCACTGCTTTTCTTCTGAAAAGAATGCTTTTATTACTCCCCAATTCTCCAGACTTGTACTGCAGTCAGACAAACTTACTATTTCATTACCAGTAAGCCTTGGACCATCAGCAGACTCCTCCCATGCCATGTAAGACTTTGGAGAATTAGTTAGTGTGAATGTACCAATTGCGTCATTTAATTCTTTTGAAGTGATTGAATCCGTATTGCCACAACAATTAATTACAGAATCAATTACCAGAATATTGTTAGCAGCTATTTCAGTATCATTGTCAACTGTAACAGCTTTGCAATTTACAATTCTTCCAGTGCTAAAGGTACAGTTGGTTATGCTTCCCTTTACAGGAGCATCAAAAATACTATCCTCTGCAATACTAAGATTAGCCACTGTGCCATACAGATCGTAGAATAGTGTAGCTACACTTTCATCCCTTATGACAATATTCTTAATTTCATGTCCTTTACCGTCAAAAATTCCCGAAAACTCTCTTAACGGCAAAACATCCTTGTTTTCACATAGTTTCTGTAATTTTTCAAAATCAATATCTGTATTAAGTGTTACATATGCTCCGTCATACAGTTTTTCAGCATACTGGGTATCAAAGTACTCGTTATTAAATTCCAGTCTCTTTTGATATCCTCTATACAGGCTTTCGGCCAACTTTAGATAATCTTCCTCTGAATTGATCTCTGTAATTAATTCCTCAGATCTAAGATAATCATCCCACTTCTCAGCATAGGTTTTTGAAAAGTTAAATTTGGACAAAAAAACAAAGCTGACAATTGCAAATAAGCTTAATACAAATAATAAAATGTACCAAAATGCATGTCTTTTCAAATTAATTTCCTCTGACATATTTTTAAATTTCACAATATGATTATCTTATCTATCAACAAACTGGTCAACAAAAAATTAATCATAAGATTGACTACAAATATGATTTTAGATAGTAGGATACAAACATGCACCGTAAGACACACCACTAAAAAAGTGGGTTCATATGAAATATGAACCCACATAGTTTATATATTATCAAACTTTAAATTTTTTAAGAATACAAAATTATTAACTGCAGCTAATCTCAACCTCTACAGGAGAATCAACACCCTGAATATAAATCATCATACTATGTGTTCCCTTAGGAAGTTTAGCCAGATATTCAGGCTTAACAATTATCTTACACATTCCACTGCTGGTTTTCTCAATCAGGAAGGCATCAAATGGAATCTGAACATCATCAACAGACACACCATATACTAATGTAGGATTTGAAGCCACATACAGATTAAAGTCCTGATTAGGAGCTACAACTCCCTGATTAGGTGAAAAGGCCATCATATTATTTTCATTCATATAGTTTCGTAGAGCTTCCTGGAGTTCATTTGAATCCAGCTGTTCTGTTGTAACAGAAGCAAAATAGTCTTCAACAGCATTTTTATTCATAATTGTCTCAACATCCTGCGGACTGATAACAAAGATTTCTTTTGTCTTTTCAGAAACAATAATAACAGGTGAGATGTCATTATCCTTTTTATCACTATCGCTATGGTCATCATCTCTGTCATTATCTTCATCATGACCGCCAACATCTCCCTCAGGATAGAGATCACTGTCTAATAATGAATAGAGGAATGTAATATACATATTATTTGCAGGATTAGCGTCATCCATACTCCACAGATGTTTTTCACTGTCAAAAGACAATCTATGAACTGTATACTTATTTTCACATGCATTCTTGGCCGCTGTAATTGATGCTGTAGTAGCACCTTCAAATGAACCATTCACAGGATCACTGTCTGAATCAGCAATAATTATCGCTTTATATCGTTCAGTAACTTCGTTGACAATGCTCTTTGCTTCATCAATGATGGCACCAACTACTGTCATCCAATGGGCATTGCTAGTTAAACTATTTGTTTCAGCATTCCACCATCTTACCAGCACTCCCATACCATTTGACTCAACACTTTCAAGGGCCGTTATTGAATTTTGATTACTAGCAACAGCTGATAGAACCGAACGAGCATCAAAGTCAGTAATGTTGGAAAGTAGTCCTCCAGTCTGAATTGCTGAATTTACCAAGGGTGCAGAACCCTGATAGGCCTGATTTCCTTTGAAAAACCATTCATTTCCATCATCTGGTGCACCGGCCTGGTCACTAAAATTATAAGTGAAATATGTAAGCACCTCATCTTCGGATGCAAAATTATTTCCTGTAAGTGGGTTTATCGCCTGTTGAGCATACCCGGTAAACCACAAAATATTCGCACTGGTAGCTGCCCAGCAGTGATTTGAATCATAGTTAGAATTATCTGCAACACTATACTTTTCGGCATCAACAAAAGTAGGGCATGTTAAATCTTCTTTTACACCGCTCATTATTGAAGAAATAACATTATTTATTGCAGTTATTGTTCCTGCCTTATTGCCTTCAGTTACACCTCTAAGAAGTACAGTTAATTCGTTTTCTGTTTCACTTGCATCAGTATAACTAACTTGATCCCTATGTGAACTATATCCACTATTCTCATTTACTACGCGGACAGCAGATCCATCAGTTCCAAGATTATCGCCGTTCTCACTAATTGTACCAGCACCTGTGGTATCATCTACAGACTCAGCTGATGAAACATTTCCATTTGAAGAATCCGAATCATTTGACGAATCTGATTCACTGGATGAACTCGAGTCACTTGATGATTCCGAGTCGCTTGATGAGTCCGAATCACTTGATGAGCCTGAATCACTTGATGAGCCTGAATCATCTGACGAACTTGATTCAGACACACTTTCAGATTCATCACAATCATGAGCATAAACCTGACACACTGGAGTAACAAACAACACAGCTGCCAATGCTATTGAACAAAATAATCGTGCCCTTTTCATAACCCTATACCTCTAAAAGACAAATTTGTAATCAAATTACTCTATTGTAGCTGAAACACCATCACCTTCTGCAATAAAGGTAATTTTGATATTATTAGCATCAGCTGCATTAACCATATCTATACCTTTAAATTCAATTGATGTACCTTCTTCGTCATAAACCATAATATCCCAGCTTGTATCATCTGTAGAATATGTAAATGCATCTTCATAAGTAATAACCTCTCCATCACGCAGAGGAGCATTGCTACCAAGGATATCATCTCCCCAGTCATCTCCCTTGCTGGAAGCGAAATGGAGCTCAGCAAAATCAATACCACATGAGTTTTCAAAAACAATAGTTGCAACTATTCTATTATCTTCTTCTGTCTCTTCAGGTTCAGCTACTTCTTCTTCCTCTTCACCTGCTAAAGTTGTGGTGGTTGTTGTAGTTGTTCCATTTTCATCCGTTACTGTAGTAGTTGTTGTTGTGTTTCCGTTAGCATCTGTAACAGTATTTGTTTCTTCCTTATGGAAGGTACAACCTGTTAATGAAAATACTGTAGCTACTACCATTAATAATACCAAAAACTTTCTTGATAATGTTTTCATTTCTTTCCTCCATGTTACCCATATAATGTGATTTTAGTTTCTCATAA
>DCIJ01000014.1 GCA_002315945.1 Lachnospiraceae bacterium UBA1729
CTGTATCATGCCCAGGCAATACACTGGATAGAAGATTATGGCATTGTTAAGGGATTGGGAAATCTGTATCATCGCTTTGCGTATGACAGTGCATTCTTCAGCCTGCAGGCTCTGTTTAGTTTGAGATGGCTGTTGGGAGATTCCACTCATGCAGTCAATGGATTTGTTGCATGGATATTTGTGTCATGGGCGGTCTTAAGTATTAAGCCTGAAAAAAATATTTTTTCAAATTTAATGAGAATCTTACTAATCTGGTATCTTACCATAGACAAGGTACAGGATATTTCATCGCCTAATTCAGACGTATTTGTTCTTTCACTGGTAATATTTATCTTTATAAACTGGATAGATACCAGGGATGTTACCCTTCAGTGCATACTGTGCCTGCTGTCAGTCTTTGCGCTGACATTGAAGCTGTCAGCAGCGTTGATGGTTCTGCTGGTTATTAGTCCAGCTGTCTGGCTTGTGGTTAATAAGAAGTACAAGGAAGTTGCGCTCTACATATGCCTGGGGTGCATAATTCTGATTCCATGCCTGGCTAGAAATTATATTCTTTCCGGGTATCTGCTCTATCCATATCCTCAGATTGATATTTTTAATGTGGATTGGAAAATGGCACCATATATGTGCTCTGTAGATGGGGCTGAGATAAAGATGTGGGGAAGGGGCATTCAGGATGTAACCCAGATTCAGACGCCTTTCTTAACCTGGTTTTCTATATGGTGGGGAAAAGCTGGCATAGTAGGCCCACTGCTTATTTTAGATGCGCTTATGCTTCCCATTGTACTGGTAAAAGGTGTGAATAGAATCCTTGTACCGCTGGTGGCTTATGCAAACGGACTACTTTGGTTTGTGGGGGCACCTCTTCCCAGATATGGAAGCATATATCTGTTTGTAATTTTGATTTGCAACTTGAACCACTTATTCGGTGAAAGAGCAGATAAATTGCTTGAGCAAGGGGCAAATAAATCATCCGCGTCGAAGGCAAATAAATTATCTGTGACAAGGGCAAACGGCCTGGTTGGATATGCCGGATTATGTCTTGCACTTCTTGCTTCAGCATATTATTTGAAGGGACATCCTGTGGATATGGTTTCGCAACAGGGTATTTATGGCTGCCAGGTGAAGGAAGTGAATGAACTGGGCACCACCTTTTTTGTCCCATCTGAGGGCTCGGATCTGGTGGGCTACAATAATTTCCCGGCGGTGCCCTATGTGGCCATATTTGATAAGATTGAATTGCTGGGAGATTCCTTTGAAGACGGATTCAAGCTGAAGGATGAGTATAAAGATTCCCTTATTATTGGAAATGGAAATTTGCATGAAAAAAATATTTTCCAGTAAAAAAGAATACTGCCATCACTGGCAGTATTCTTTAATATAATCTGCAAAAAAGGGCAGAGATAAAGAAATATATCCCTGACGGGCGTTGATTAGGCCGCGCTTAAGTAACCGGTCTCTATACATTGAATAAATATTCTGCTTTTCTCCTAAGCTGACAAGTATCTCTTCACGCTTGTATTCGGATTTTTCAGTCAGCAAACTAATTAATAATTTGTCGTTCTCGGTGAGTTCTTCCCATATTTTTTCGTATGAATATGCAAAGAGTTCAACTTTTAATGCTTGAATCACATCATTTATACTATCATTATCCTGTTTGTTAAAATATAATACGCCTAACTGTTGGAAGGCGTAGGCATAGCCCATAGTTGCTGATGCTAATGATTTTGCAATCGAAGCATCGACATTTAGTTTTGACTTGTACATTTCGGTCATTCTAACCAAATTTAGAGGTCGAGTCTGAATAGTAGTAGCGCGCCTGAAAAAAGTAAGATTTTTTACATTGCTCAACTCTTGAATATTCTCAAAGAGACCAGTACATACAAGATAAATGGGGTAACCGGCGCGTAGCCATCGACCAAATTCGGAAGCAAACTCAATCATATAACTTGTTTTTGACACCTCGTCTATCCCAACAAGGATGCGTTTTGAATTGGCTTGAACTTTTTCAATCATGGACTCTATTTCAACACCAATATCAAAATATGGATTGTCATGTTCGGCGGACACACCAATTCCGCCCCCGGTCCCAAGCACAGAAGCGGATATGTTGACCCCAATGCTTTTTAATTCTTTTTTAGGAGCAATCTCTTTGGATAGCATTGCAGCTAACTGACTAAGCATATCTCTATTAGGATTTAAATCACATACAATCCAATTATCATTTTCATCGCCATGTGGCTTAAGAGTTTCTTCAATTTTGGCAAGTAGAACAGTTTTTCCAGAGCCTCTGACACCGGTAATCTTATATACAGATTCTGAGGGCTGGGAATAACTAAAGTTATCCAGGATTTCATCAGTGCTATCTGTGACAATATATGTATATTCAGGCAATTTGCTAAAGGTCGTAGTGAAAGGATTTTGCATACACACCTCTTGTATTTCTAACTTTATTAATTCTGATTGATAACTCTTTATACTTTTTATAATTCTTTATACTTCTTTATACTTTTGGGGTTTTCTTTATAACTCTTTATACTTTTTGATATATTTTATACTTATTTATACTTTTTAGCAACAAGTAAGAATATAGCAATGGATAATTATCGCAATAAATATGGCAATGAATAATTATCGCAATGAATAATTCTATGGTATAATCTCGGTATGTTATTCAATTCATACATTTTTATATTTTGCTTTCTGCCACTAACTCTGGCGCTGTATTTTGGATGTTATCATTTCAAAATGGATAGGGCAGCCAGGCTTGGTCTTTTTTTGATGTCCATTTGGTTCTATGGATATCTGAATCCATCATATATTCCGGTTATTTTAGTTAGCATAGGAGTTAATTTTTTAATATCCAAAAATTTTGACTCCCCCAAAAAATCACAAACTGAGACAAAAGATCAAAGGGGCACCAGCAAAAATAGAATTCTCCTGGCCCTGGGGCTGGGCTTTAATCTGGGGCTGCTATTTTACTTCAAATACTATGATTTCTTCATTTCTAATATAAACACAGTATTTAAGACAGATTTCAATCTGTTGCATATAGCACTGCCTCTTGGAATCAGTTTCTTT
The DNA here is from genome assembly GCA_002315945.1 of Lachnospiraceae bacterium UBA1729. GTDB lineage: Bacteria > Bacillota > Clostridia > Lachnospirales > Lachnospiraceae > UBA1729. The sequence continues at coordinate 3,082 of DCIJ01000014.1, forward strand.
ACCTTTCAGCAGGTTTCATTTTGCATAGATTCCTACAGGGGGGAGATCGGCGAGTATTCGTTGTTGGATTATTGTGTGTTTGTGGCATTTTTCCCGCAGCTGGTGGCGGGACCTATTGTGCTTCACGAAGAGATACTGCCTCAGCTTAAGGAGGAGAGTAATCATCGCCTGAATCCTAAAAATATTTCCATAGGACTTCATGCTTTTGCACTGGGACTTGCAAAAAAAGTAATAATTGCAGATACCCTGGGAGTGCCTGTGACACTGGCCTTTGGTGGAGTAGAGGTGCTGACCAGCAGCGATGTACTGCTTACAACCCTTTGCTACTGCCTGCAGCTGTATTTTGATTTTAGCGGTTACTGTGATATGGCTTATGGTATAGCCATGATGTTCAATATAGAAATACCTGCCAACTTTAACTCTCCCTACAAGGCAGATTCAATACCCGAATTCTGGAAGAGATGGCACATTACCCTCACCAGATTTTTGAGAAAATATGTATATTTTCCGCTGGGAGGCAACAGAAGAGGTCCCATCAGAACCTACATCAACATTTTTATTGTATTTTTATTGAGCGGCATTTGGCATGGAGCCAACTGGACCTTCATCCTGTGGGGCGTGATGCATGGCTTTGCCCAGATGATTGGCAGACTGATTGATAAACCCTGGAAAAAAGTACCCAAGCCCATCAGATGGGCCATCACTTTTTCCTTTGTGGCAGTGGCCTTCCTGATCTTTAGAGCAGATAGTGTGGCCCAGGCCTATATTATGCTTAGAAAAGTGGTTAAGCTGGAGAACTTTTCGGTGACACCACTCCTGCTTACAGGGCTGATGCTGCCAGAGGTGAAGCATCTCTTTGATCTGTTTGGAATGGCATCGGTACTAGATAGCCTTACCTGGCTCTGCCCGGCTCTTTTCCTGTTAGTTGTAATGGGAATAACACTTTTTACAAAAAATACCAGAGAAAAAGAATTTAAACCTGATATGGCCCATCTCCTGTCAACAGTAGTGTTGATTGTATGGAGCGTCCTCAGCTTGTCAGGAATATCAACCTTCCTGTATTTCAATTTTTAAATATGACAGAAAAAAATGTATCCACAACTGAATATTCCAGGTGGCTTAAAAAAACTTTGATAGTTCTGGCACTGGCATTCGTAGTGATAATTTCCTACATTGCCATTGTTGATCCTTTTTTCCATTACCACGGTCCCCTGTCCCAGATCAGTTATGCCTTGGACAATGAGAGATATCAGAATGACGGAATCACCAGGCATTTTGATTATGACACCATCATAACAGGCACTTCCCTCACGGAGAATTTTTTGCCCAGCGAGTGCGATGAACTCTATGGCGGAAAAACCATCAAGGTGGCACTGCAGGGAGCAACCTTCAAGGAGGTAAACGATGGCCTGGTAAGGGCCTTCAGATATAATCCTGATATCAGGACGGTAATCCGCTGTCTGGATATGAAAAATTTCCAGCAGGATTGGGATTATATCAGCTATGATGGGCTGCCAACATATCTGTATGATGATAATCTGCTGAATGACACAGGCTATGTGCTGAATAAAAGTGTCGTGATAGCAACCAATGAGCAGGTCAGACGAACCCTGGAGGGAAAGCCTGGGGACACCATGGATACCTATATGTTCTGGGGAGAAGATTTTGACTATGGCCCTAAAAAAGTCAAGTCAACCTATGTGCGCCCTGACCAAGAAGAGCCCAGAGGCCCTATCACTGAAGAAGAAAAAGAAGCCATCTTAAAAAATGTGCGTGAAAATATAACCAGTCTTCCGGCTGCCCACCCCGAGACAACCTTCTACTACTATCTGTCTCCGGATAGCATATGCTGGTGGGACGTGGAGGCCAACAGGGCTGGCAAGCTGGAATACTATTTTGAATTGCAGGAACTGGTTATTGAGGAGATTCTCAAGACGCCTAATATTAAACTTTTTTCCTACTCCAGCCGATTTGATGTAATAGAGGATTTGGGTCATTACAAGGATCTGTCCCATTATGATGCCGGCATCAGCCACAGAATTCTAAAGTGGATGAAGGAAGACAGGGGAAGGCTGACCCAGGACAATTATAAGAATTACATAGAAGAGATAAGAGAGTTCTATACAGATTACGACTATGATTATCTGTATACCTGAGCAAGAAAGAACTAGAAAATGAGAAGAAGGCATAAATCAAACTTCATGGCAGTATTTGCAAAGACATTGATTTCAATGGTGTTAGTTGGCGCCCTTGGATTCTTTGTGGTGCTTGGTTTTGCTCATTTCTCGAATAACTCCCTCTTGTTCAATGTAAAAAATGATAATTTTTTGTCAGGTGGGACAATTTTCGGATACCAAAATAAGTACAATAATAGTGACCGAGGCAGCACAGTCAGCAACGGTAGCACAGTCAGCGAGAGCATTAAGCAAAATAATTCTCTCAGCGCGAATATGCAGACCGAGAGCATTGTCACCCAGGTTAATGAAAATCAGTTTTTAAGTTCTCCTGCTGAGACTACTGAAAAATATGCTGCCATCAAGAATAATCCAGAGGTTCAGAAGGCAAATCGGATAGTTGTGAAGGATGGGGCTAATCCGGACGTGATTACTATTGGATTTGCGGGGGACATTCTCTTTGACAGGCAGTATGCCATCATGTCATCCCTTCTGTCAGCAGGCGGAGATATTACCAGAATCATTGAGCCTGTTTTGCTGGACAAGATGAAGCGAATGGATGTGATGATTGTAAATAATGAATTTCCCTATTCAAATAGAGGAACTCCAATTCCTGATAAGACCTATACCTTCAGGGCAGATCCTGAGTATGTTAAATATCTGGGAGCAATGGGGGTAGATGGGGTCAGCATTGCCAACAATCATGCCTTTGACTATGGGGAGCAGGCTTTTTTAGATACTCTGGATACACTGGAGGCAGCAGATATGCCCTATGCCGGAGGCGGCAGAAACATTGGAGAGGCAGCCAGGGCCATGACTTTTTTGGTAAATGACAGACTGATCAGCATCCTGTGCGCAACTCAGATAGAGAGACTGGAAAATCCTGATACCCGAGGTGCAACCATGGATAGGGCCGGGGTATTCAGATGCCTGGATGCAACAGCCCTGTGTGAGCAGGTCAGAAAGTACAAGGAGACCTCGGATGTGGTGATTGTTTTTACTCACTGGGGGACAGAAAGTACTGATGTACTGGATTTCAGGCAGACAGGACAGGCTAAGGAACTCATGGAAGCCGGGGCTGATCTGGTAGTCGGGGCCCATCCCCATGTGCTGCAGGGCGTGGATTATCTGGGGGATATGCCGGTGGTATACAGCCTTGGAAATTTTGCTTTTTCTTCAAAGACTCTGGATGGAGCCATGCTGGAGGTCCAGATTATCAAGGGAGACACTAAGGATGAGATCAAAGCCAGATTTATTCCTACCAGACAGGCGGGCTGTCAGGCCAAGCTGTTAACAGCTGCTGACAAGGATAATGTAATTAACTATATCAATTCAATATCAGGCTACACAGCCTTAGATTCGGATGGATATTTGCAGAGGCGTTCATAATATGTCATTCAGATTTGTATTAGGAGGCTCGGGCTCTGGAAAGAGTACCGAGCTTTATAACTATATAATTAAAAAAGCAGGTGAGAACCCCAGGAAAAATTATCTGATAATTGTGCCTGACCAGTTCACCATGGAAATCCAGAGGAGCATAACCAATATGCACCCAGGCAGGTGCATCATGAATATTGATGTGCTTTCCTTTTCGCGCCTTATGTATCGAGTGTTTGAGGAGATGGGTGAGGACAAGAGACTCATATTGGATGATACGGGAAAAAATCTTATCCTGGCCGGAATTGCATCAAGGATTGGAGGCGAGCTCCCTGTACTAGGCAGTCAGCTGGAAAAACCCGGATATATACATGAGGTGAAAGCGCTGATTTCCGAATTTATGCAGTATGGAATCGGTGACAGTGAGATAGACGAGTTAATTAGTATTGCCAGGGAGAGCAAGCGAAACAATATGGCAGGCAAGCTGTCCGATGTCAAAAGGCTCTATGAGGAATTTAAGGCAACTCTTTCGGACAAATATGCCACCAGAGAGACCAGAATGGAGGTCCTGGCAGACAAGCTTAAGGAGTGCAGTCTGATAAAAGATGCAGAGGTAGTATTCGATGGGTTTACAGGCTTTACACCGGTACAGTATCCGGTACTCAGAGTAATTATGGAGAGAGCAAGCGTTACTTATTTTTCTTTTCTGTGGGACAACCAGGTCAACTCCAGACGCGAGCTTTCAGATATAGCTCTATTCCATCTGTCTTCAAAGGCCATGGAGACAATCAGAAGACTGGGTGAGATGTGTGGCTGCAAGGAAGAAAAGGAGTGGAATATTACGCCTGCCGTCAATCCCAGATTTGAAAACAACCCTGCCCTGGCCAGACTTGAATCAGGTCTGTTCAGAGTGGGCGGCGCGCAGCAGGAAACTGCTGCAATTAATGCAGGGGACTGCATAAAAATATACCGTGCCCTGAACCCCTACGAGGAGGTTAGAACTGCAGTCAGAATTATCAGAGAGCTGACAGCTGGAAGCGGGAAGACTACCGGAAGCGGGCAGATTGCTGGAAGCGGGCAGACTGCTGGAAACCATCAGACTACTGGAAATTACGCCTACCGAGACATCGCCATAGTATGTGGAAACCTGGAAGGGTACTTAGAGCCTGCCAGGCGAGCATTTGAAGAGGCCAATATCCCTGTATTCATGGATGTGCGGCACAAGTTTAGCGACAATCCGCTGGCAGACTATATCAGAAGCGCCATTAGACTCAAGGAGGCCGGCTTTTCCTACGAGGCAGTATTTACCTGCGTAAAAAACCTCTTCTCAGACATATCTGGCAAGGAGGAGGCAGACAGACTGGAGAACTACTGCCTGGCTTCAGGCATCAGAGGCTATTCCAGATGGAGTAAGCCTATGTTTGGCTATGAATTTAAGGATGAGGATGCAGTCAGAAAAGTGGCAGAGGTGGAGCCTGCCAGAGCTGCCTTCATGGACAGTATTAAGCCGTTTTGCACTAAGCTTGGAACCATGAGGGACTACTGCAATGCCCTGAGAGAATTCCTTAAGATTAATGATGTCGAGGGAAAACTTGGCAGTCTGGCAGACAGCTTTAAGGAGACTGACTCTTCAAAATATATGGAGTACAGCCAGATATTCACATATCTGGTGGAGATAATAGATACAATTGAGGAATTTGTGGGGGATAGTCCCACAGATGCCAATGAATTTTTACAGATTTTGGATGCAGCCATTTCAGAATTTACGGTGGGAACCATTCCCCAGAGTGTGGACCGTATTCTGGTGGGAGATATGGAGCGTACCCGTTTTTCCCAGATAAAAGTAATGATAGTTCTGGGCGTGAATGAGGGAAGTATTCCCAAGACAGGCATGAGCGGTGGAATTCTGTCGGTAAATGACAGGCAGATACTTGAAGGCAGGGTGGAGCTGTCCCCCGGTCCCAGGGAGATGATGTACCGCCAGAGACTGTACCTGTACATGAATCTTACCCAGCCTACAGACAGACTTTACATGACCTATAGCATGTCAAGTATGACTGGCGAGGAGCTTCAGCCATCATACCTCATTGGAATGGTACAGGGACTTTTTGCGGATTTGACAGACCGTGAAGTAGAGGAATATCCCAGGGACAGGGCCTTTTCAGTTGCCGATGCCAAGGCTCTCGGAACCGCCTATATCAGAAACTGGAAGGAAAGCTCTTCATACAGGGACGCGCTTCAAAACCAGCAGGAAACCGCTAACGATACAGACGCGCTGCAAAACTATCTGGCCCAGTTAAACGCCTACATTTTCCTGAAAAAAAGATTCCCCCGGGAGTACGAAAGAATCAATGCAGGAGCATTTTTCAGGTATATTAATACCCCTTTGGGCAGAGAGCTCTCAGAAGCTATATACGGAACCAGGCTGTCGGGAAGCATCAGTTCCTTCCAGCAGTTTTTTGAATGCCCCTACAAATTTTATCTGGGGCATGGACTGAAGTTATCTGACAGAGAAAAACTGGAGTTTGGCTATTCTGATTCCGGTAACATGATCCACAGCATGCTGGAGGGCATCGGAAGAAAGCTAAGAGACAGGGGTGTATCCTGGGAAGAAGCGGGCGACGAGCTGATTGACGAGCTGTTAGCAGAAGTCATTGAATCTGAAATTGCCTCCAGCTATCAGTACAAGCTGGAAGCCTCCGGAAAAAACCGGTTTGGCCTCTACTCGGCAGGCAGAATAGCAGCCAGAAGCGTCAGGGTGCTGAGCTATCACCTGAAGCAGGGCCGCTTTAAACCGCTGGATTTTGAAAAACATTTTAATGAATATATAGAACTGGACAACGAAAAGGCGCTGACCTTCAGGGGTGCAATCGACCGAATCGATGTATGTGAAAGTGACGACAAACGCTACTACAAGGTACTGGATTACAAGACAGGAAACGCTGAGATAAAGCTTGCTGATATTTATAACGGCCTGTCCCTGCAGCTGCCTATGTATATGGACGAGGTGCTCAGAAGCTTTGGCAAGCTGGATGAAAAAAGTGGCAGGGAAGCGGTTCCGGCCGCCATGCTTTTGTACAAGGCTAAGGACCCTCTGATTGAACCTGCAAAAGAGGCCTCAAGGGAAGCAATAGAGACAAAGAGGCTTGAGGACTTGAAGGCTGCGGGTCTTATCAATGGTGATGATAAGGTTCTAATGCTTTTAGATGGCAAGCTGGATGCTGGCGAAGGAAGTGTTGTGGAGAATCCAACTTCGGATGTTATCAGTATTGGCAAGAAAAAAGCGGGCACCTACACAGAGGATGAGTTAAAACAAATAATGAACTATTCCAGATCCAAGATTGTGGAAGCCGGAAATAGAATCTACGAGGGAGACATCCAGGTGAGTCCCTGCAAAAAGGGAAGCGGGGACAACGCAAAGACTGGGTGCGATTACTGTCCTTACGCCAGAATATGCGGTATCGAAACTGGCTTTGAAGGATACGAATACAGAAAAGTAGATACAGACGTGAAAATAGAGGATTTTAAATGTCAGTAGATTTTACACCAGCCCAGAGGGCGGTGATTGATGCCAGAAAACAGAATATACTGGTAAGTGCAGCTGCAGGCAGTGGCAAGACTGCTGTGTTGGTTGAACGAATTATAGAGCTGGTCTGTGACAGCAAAAACCCTGTGGACGTGGACAGGCTGTTAGTAGTTACTTTTACTGAGGCAGCTGCAGCTGAGATGAAATCCAGAGTGTCCAAGGCGCTGGACAAGAGGCTCAAGGAAGAATATAAAAAGGGCAATGCAGACATGATAAGGCATCTGGAGAAACAGAGTGTACTGATTCACAGAAGCTTTATTATGACCATTGACGCCTTCTGTAAGTTTGTGCTGACCAACAATTATGCAGAGGTTGGAATCGAGCCCTCCTTCCGAATAATGGATGAGGGCGAAAGAGGCCTTATGCAGATGGCCATAATGGAGGAGATGTTTGAGGAGCTCTACTGTCTGGAAGACGACAGGGGAGAGGCCTTCAGGGACTGCGTCGAAGCTTTTGATGAGAGAGGCAATGACGGCAATCTGACAGGTACAGTACTTAAATTATATCGCAAATCAGAAAGCTTCCCCTGGCCGGACAGATGGCTTGACAAGGCTTTGAAGGAATATCAGGAATTTGATCATTCCAGTTGGATGCAGCGACTTGCGAAGGACTGCAGACTGATATGTCAGGACTGTATTGACAAGCTGGAGCAGGCAAAACAGATATGCAGCCTGTCTGAGGATAACCTGTCTGAACATATAGAAATAATTGATGAGGACTGTAATAGGTGCAGGGCTGTAGTGGAATTGAGCCTGTCCATGGACAATTATCTTGAGTACTATGACAGGGTCTATGCAATTCTGGGGTCAGAATTAAAATTTGAAACCTGGTCCAGAAAGGGCAAGGACAAGGAAACCAAGGCCAGAGCCAAGGCTCTCAGGGATGATGCAAAAGGTCAGATTGAGAAACTGGCTGGGCGTTACTTTACTATACCAAGCGCTCTCTGGCAGCAGGAGCTGTCTGAGACCGGTCACAGGATGGAGACTGTAATAGGTCTGGTCAGAGAGTTTGGCCGACGCTTTGAACTGGAAAAAAGAAAAGCCAACGTGATGGATTTTTCTGATGTGGAGCATCTGGCACTTAAGGTGCTTTTGGAGGACGGAGACGAAAATAAGCCTTCAGAGGTGGCCAGAGAATACCAGCAGTATTTCAGTCAGATAATGATAGATGAGTACCAGGACAGCAATGAGGTCCAGGAGGTTCTTCTTAAGGCTCTGTGCCGTGAACACCTGGAGGGGGATGACAGGGAATACAACCGTTTTATGGTTGGTGATGTGAAGCAGAGCATTTACCGTTTTAGAAAGGCAGACCCCAGACTTATCATTGATAAGATGGGCACCTATTCTACTGACAGCTCTGCCGACTGCCGCAGGATTGACCTGCAGGCCAATTTCAGAAGTCGACGGGAAGTGCTAGACTGCGTAAACAGTGTATTTGAAAAAATAATGATTCCCCAGGTGGGTGGCGTCACCTATGATGAAAGCGCCAGGCTGAACATGGGCTCTACGTCCTACAGGGACTGCGACAATATGTTTGCACCCAGGCTTCATCTACTGGACCGTGAAGATGACACCGATGACAGTTTTTCCAAGGAATGCAACATGTTGGCGGATATCGTTATGGACTGTATTGCCAATCAGCTGG
>DCIJ01000096.1:0-4048 GCA_002315945.1 Lachnospiraceae bacterium UBA1729
TTTTATCTGGTGGAGCTATCGTATCGTAGGATGCTTCAACAAGCAGAACGTTTTGGGTTAACAATTCATCATATCTGCTCAGTATGCTAAGTTCCTGCTGATTGATTAGTGCATTCTCGTATACTTCGCTGGCAGACTGCATTTTTAGACACTGACCCTCTGTTTCGATCATAAGGAAAAGTTCCTTTTCCATGTTGTCTCTGAATGCTGCGCCAATATCATATGCAGCCATTGCAACAACGCCTTGAATAAAGGACAAATCTTTAGCTGCATTTAGCACGGTCTGACCGCCCATACTGTGTCCTACTAAAAAAATGTTATTTACATCAATATCATACTGGTCTGCAATGGCATCATTGTGAGCCCATTTTGTCACTGCTATCAGATCATCTTTCAGATTAGTAAAGAGATAGTTTCCTTCACTGCCCCAGGCGCCTCTATGGTTCATATGTATAACAACACATCCCATTCTCATAAGTGCCAGCTCCAGATCATTATTGGTAGTATATCCTGGAAAACCATGGGACATAATGATAGTTGGATATGGACCTTTAATTCTTTTGTCCGGTGAAAGAAGATATCCGTACAGGTGAACTCCACCACTCACAATATTCAACTCTCTTATATCCGGGAAATACTGTGGGTCGTCTAATTCAAATTCTACAAAAGCTTTTTTATAGTCCATATCTATCCTTTCTGACGTTCACATCGTCTAACTATTATTGCTCATCATATGTAAATGATTTCAAAAATGTCTTCAATCTGTCTGTCTTTGGATGCTCAAAAATTTCTTTCGAGGATCCCTCCTCAATAATTTTTCCACCGTCCAAAAAGATTACTCTATCCGCAACAGCTTTAGCAAACTGCATTTCATGGGTTACTATTACCATTGTTCTGCCTTCCTTCGCCAATGATAACACAACATCCAAAACCTCTCTTACCATCTCCGGATCAAGAGCTGCAGTAATTTCATCTAACAATAGTACTTCCGGATGCATTATCAGAGCTCTGACAATTGCAACTCTTTGCTTTTGTCCACCGGACAGCTGTCTTGGATATTTGTCCTTCTTCGACAGTAGTCCAACCCGATCAAGCAATTCCAATGCTTCAGTCTGTACGTCCTGCTTATTTCTTTTCTTAACTTTCAGTGGAGCTAGCATCACGTTCTGAAGTATTGTCATATGGGGAAACAAATCATAGGTCTGAAAAACCATTCCTATCTTCTCCCGGACCTTCTCCTGGTTCTTACTCACCGGATTTACAATCTGATCCTCAAGTACTACGCTTCCTTCCTGTATTTTCTCCAGACCATTTAAGCATCTAAGGAGTGTACTTTTTCCACAACCTGAAGGTCCAACTATTACAACAACCTCGCCTTTTTTGACTGTGATATTAATATCATCAAGAACAATGCTGTCCTCATATCTTTTTTCAAGATTCTCTATTCTTAATACATCACTCATCTCAAATCTCCCACTTCTTCTCCAGTTTCTTAGATAATAGGCTTATTGGCCAGCATGCAAGAAAATACAAAAGAAATACTGTTGCAAATACTCCAAATGCTGCATTGGGTGAAACCTTTCTGTTTGCTTCTATAATCTGTTGTCCTACCTTGAGTACCTCTACAATTCCAATCATCATCACCAGGCTTGTGGTTTTGATCATTCGAGTAATCAGATTAATAGATAAAGGGATCAACCTTCTGACAATCTGCGGAATAATGATATAAACAAAGGTCTGCGTCTGATTTAATCCCAACGCTTTACTGCTTTCATATTGGGTGATAGGAATACTTTGTAGTGCTCCTCTCACAAGATCAGCCATTTCTGCCGTTCCCCAAAAAGAAAACACGATTATTGCAGACAACTCTGCAGAAATATTAATTCCCAATATCCTGGTTGCCCCAAAAAACACAATAAATAACAAGACCATCTGTGGCATTATCCTTACTACTTCAAGGTAGATTTTGGAAAACAGCTTGATTACAGGTTTGTCTGTTGACATGAGTATTCCAAGAAAGATTCCCGCCAGGATGCTAATTAATACTGAAATAACACTTATCCTGAGTGAAACCCCAAGTCCCAGCAAAAGACGCAAAAAATTATTTCCCTTTAATAGAACTTCAAATCCCATACTCAAACTCCAAACATTCCAAATCTAACTTTTTTCTCAACATATCCACCAATGATTGAAACCGGAAGTAGCATCAGACAATAAAATACTACTAACAAAAGCAGACATTCTACTGTGTTGTAATATAGTCCAATTAGATCTTTTGCGGTAAACATCAAATCCATGAGACTGATCGCAGAAAATACACTGGTTTCCTTTAACAGGAAGATAACATTGGCAAGTAGCGCAGGTATACTTACAGATACTGCCTGTGGAAAAATAACAAACCTGAATATCTGTAATCTTGTCATTCCCAGTGCACTTGCACTCTTTATCTGCGATTCGGATACTGTGTCAAGTCCACTTCTAATACTCTCTGCCATATAGGCTCCGCCCAACAATCCCAATCCAAAAATACCGCACGTTTCTGCCGATATATTAATTCCTATTCTTGGCAGTCCAAAATAAATAAAGAAAAGCTGCACCAAAAGAGGTGTGTTTCTAAATAATTCAATATATATCTTCACTATTGCTGACAGTGTCGGTATTTTAAAATACAGAACAAAAGCCGAAATAATTCCCACTCCAAAAGCAATTGCAATTCCTAACCATGCAATTCTTATGGTTAGAACAAAGGCTTCTGTATATTCTGGAAGATATGTAAAAATTACATTAGTATTCATGTATTACCTAACGCTTTCTATGGTCAGATTTTGCTGCAATCCATGTACCACTGTTCTGAATCACCTGGAAGATAAGTATCAGCAGAATAACCGTTACAAACATAATATCTGTCTGCCAGCGATAGTATCCATATCTGACTGCAATGTCACCCAGTCCGCCACCACCAACGGTTCCTGACATTGCTGAATATCCAAGCAGTACTCCAGTTGTAATTGTTGCTCCATTTATTAATGAGGTCTTAGCCTCTACCAAAAGGACTTTATATATAATCTGCCAGTTACTGGCTCCCATGGATTTTGCAGCCTCTATCACTCCGCCATCCACTTCTTTAAGCGATGATTCAACTACCCTGGCTATATATGGTGCAGCACATATTACAAGAGGGACAATCGTAGCAGTTGAACCATAGCTTTTTCCAACCACAAATCTTGTAAAAGGGATTAGAAGAATTAACAAAATCAAAAATGGAACGCTTCGAATAATGTTGCATATTACATCCCCAATACTATAAATAAAAGTGTTTGGATGCAACCCTTTCTCGCTGGTAACATACAGCCCTATTCCAAATGGCAATCCCACTAAATATCCAATAAGTGTGGATACCAGAGTCATATACAGGGTGTCTCGTACACCCTCAATAATCATTTGAATTACCTGTTCATCAAACATATGTCTGTACCTCCGCTATTGATAGTCCGCTTTCCTGTAAGTAGCTTATTATCTTTTCCTGTAGATCTTCTCCATCTGGAAGGCCCAACACCATTTCGCCCACTGCTTTTCCACCAACATTTTTTGTATCAGCCTGCAATATGTTGATTGGCATATTGAACTTAAGAATAGCATTTGATATTACCGGTTCATATGCCGAATTTTCTCCAAATACGATTCGGATAACCCTTCTGCTAATTATTGTCTTTGTTGGACTAAATCTAATCTCTTTGCCCGTAATCAGTTCCTTTGCCGCATCTGATTTCGGATTTGCAAAGATTTCATTTACATCCCCTTCCTCAACCAGCTTTCCGCTATCTATGATTGCTACTCTGTCACAGATTTCTGTAACTACAGACATCTGATGGGTAATGATAATGATAGTAATATTTAGCTTTCTATTTATCTCTTTTAACAGATTAAGAATGGAGCCTGTTGTCTGAGGATCCAGAGCGCTGGTGGCCTCATCACAGAGGAGAATTCTCGGATTTGTTGCCAATGCCCGTGCTATTGCAACTCTTTGTTTTTGCCCACCTGACAGCTG
>DCIJ01000096.1:4194-6663 GCA_002315945.1 Lachnospiraceae bacterium UBA1729
GAGATTAAAATTCTGGAAAATCATTCCAATATCTCTTCTCTTTATTCTTAATTCCTTTTCCGGCAAGGATGCTAGATTGATATTGTCAATAAACACATCCCCGTCACTTGGCTTCTCCAGATAATTGATTGTGCGTACAAGGGTACTCTTTCCTGCACCTGACATTCCGATTATTCCAAATATTTCACCCTTTTCAATTTTCAGGTTAATATCTTTCAGTGCAACAACCTTATTCCCTTTTATTTCAAATTCCTTTGTAAGATTTTTGATTTCAATCTCGCTCATAATAACTCCATCCATAATTATCATTCAAAGAAATAGGGCCCTGATTTCTCAAGGCCCGTTAAGATTTTATTCTTCAAAGAATACTACTGCTCCATCATATGTTTCTTCGATGAATTTTTTAATTTCGTCTGATCTAAGTACGGTTACCAATGCCTTTATTTTTTCACTGTTTTCGTTTCCTTCATACACTGCAACAATATTCACATATGTTTTTGCTGCTACTGAATCACTTGCTTCATATGCAATGGAGTCTTTTCCAACAGAGTATCCTGCTTCTAATGCATAATTTCCATTAAGTACTACATATGCAACTTCATTTGTAACTCTGGCAACCTGAGCCGCTTCAAGTTCAACAAATTTAATATTTTTAGGATTATCTACAATATCATTTACGGTTGCTGTAAGTCCTGCACCCTCCTTCAGTGTCAGAAGTCCATTGTCCTGAAGAAGTAAAAGTGCTCTTGCTTCATTTGTTGTATCATTTGGAATTGCAATACTGTCACCATCTGCGATTTCATCAAGGCTCTTCTTTGTTCCAGGATAAATTCCAAATGGCTCATAGTGGATACCACCTGCATTTACAAGATGAGTTCCCTGCTCTTCGTTGAAGCTGTCAAGGTAAGGAACATGCTGGAAGTAGTTTGCATCAAACTCTCCAGCTTCTACTACAAGATTTGGCTGAACATAGTCCTCAAATTCAACAACATCAAGATTGTATCCATACTGCTCTAAAACAGGTTTTGCAGCTGCTAATATCTCTGCATGTGGTGTTGATGATGCTGCAACTTTAATTGTCTCACCATTTCCTGGTACTATTCCAAGATCATTACCATCTGTTGCTGATGTCTCTTCACCGTTTGCAACTACACCACCTTCTACAACAAGATTATCCTCATAATCAGCACCATATGTATCAATCAGTGTAGCTTCATAATCTGCATGGAAGAAATTCTCATTTCCAAGAGCTTTAATTTCATCATTAATCCAGCCAAGTAATGTAGTATTTCCTTTTGAAACAGCAGGAGCAATTGTATCCTGGCTTCCCAGTGAAGGAATACCTACTACATAGCCCTCATTTTCAAGGGAAAATGCAATTACTTCTGTATTATCATTTGCCCATGCAACTCCAGTGCCATTTTCAAATGATGTCTTTGCTGTAGCATATGTATCAAACTTCTGAAGCTTAATATCTGGATAGTTCTTCTCGAGATAAGTCTCTGCAGTTGTTCCAGATATTACAATAACCTGATCATCAGCACCAATCTGATCAAGGCTCTCAATCACATTGTTATCATGAGATACAACTCCAAGAGCTACGTTCATATATGGAAGAGCAAAATCAACTTTCTGTGCTCTTTCCTCTGTTACGGTAAAGTTTGCTAATACAATATCAACCTTTCCAGTTTCAAGATATTCAACTCTGCTTGCAGCTTCTGTTGAAACATAATTGATCTTTACTCCAAGGTCCTTACCAATTCTCTCTGCAAAATATACATCATAGCCCTGATAAGTTCCATTTTCATCTACATATCCAAATGGGTTTTTGTCTGAGAAAACACCGATATTAATTTCTCCACTCTCTTTTATCTCATCCAGAGTTCTGAATATGGCTTTTTCTTCAGATGGACCTGCTGCCTCGGTAGCTGTCTCATTTGTTTTTGAACCGCAGCCTGTTAATGACACAATACCAAGTCCCAGCGCCAACGCGGCAGTTAATAATTTCTTTGTAAACTTTTTCATAATTTTCATCCTCTCTTCCGTTGATTTATTGTAGACAAATCATATCAAAAGAGTAGGCATTTGAAAAATCATTATTTTCTATTATTAGTGATAAGGAAAAGTTATTACAAAAATAGCTTCTTATTTTTTTCCATATAGGAATGGTCTTGCAATCTTAACATTAAAGAACTCAATGAGTGGTCCCATAAAGAATGCTGTTACAATAGTTCCTATTCCGGCTGATTCAGGCACCTTGTTAAATGCAACGCCACCAATCACAAGAAGAATTACACCAAAGATTACGCAGATACAGTCACTGATAATACGAACATACTGGAACTTTCCGATTTTCCATGTGTTTACAATGATAAGGGAGATCGCATCGTAGGTTGAAACTCCAAGATCTGATGTGAAATACATGGCAGATCCAAAGCACATGACAACTACCGCAATAATAAAGCAGAC
>DCIJ01000010.1:0-1792 GCA_002315945.1 Lachnospiraceae bacterium UBA1729
TTTTTGCCGGCCCCACAGGAACTGGTAAGACTGAGATGGCCAAGACTCTGGCCCAGATGCTCTTTGGAGACGAGAGCCGCTGCATCAGATTTGACATGAGTGAGTATTCGGCAGAACATGCTGACCAGAAGCTTCTGGGAGCACCTCCGGGATATGTGGGATATGAGGCTGGTGGCCAGCTTACCAACGCTGTACGAGAAAATCCTTTTTCAATCCTTTTGTTTGATGAAATAGAAAAAGCCCACGGCTCAATTCTGGACAAATTTTTACAGATATTGGAAGATGGACGCATGACTGACGGACAGGGGAATACTGTGTATTTTTCTGAGACAGTAATTATTTTTACCTCCAATCTGGGCATCTATACCAGAGATCAGTCTGGCAGGAGAAGCCTGAATGTATCGGCTGATGATGCCTTTGAGGATGTGGAGAAAAAAGTCAGGGCAGGTGTGGAAAATTATTTCAAGCTTGAACTGGGCCGTCCTGAGATATTAAATAGAATTGGCGAAAATATAGTCGTGTTTGACTTTATCCGTCAGGATGCAGCCAGGGCAATTCTTGATTCACAGCTTACCAACATTCAAAAAAGAATGAAGGATGAGAACCGTGTTGAGCTGACTCTGTCAGAGGAATTGGTGGCTCTTCTCCTTGAAAAAGCCTTTGGAAATCTGGAAAATGGCGGTCGTGGAGTTGGCAATGTGGTTGAAAAATACCTGTTAAATCCCCTGGCTTCCTTCATGCTGGATAATGAATGCATAACTGATGCCTCCATAAGTGTGGGGCTGGATGAAACTGGGCAGGTAATGATATGCAGAGCGTAGTTGGGCTGTGAGATATAGGTAAAGATTATGATAGCGTATGGAATGGTAAAAAAAGGCATTCACCACGAGGATGGTGTCTGCGAAGATACAATTTTATTAGGGAATCAGGTTGTTAAGGACGGCTTTGCATGCGCAAAACTTGGCGAGCAGTTTCTGATTGGAGTGGCTGATGGAGTCGGTGGAGTCAGTGGCGGACAGCTGGCCAGTGGTCTGACTATGCTGTCTCTTGCTGAGCTGGAACAGCGTGAGATGTACTCAGATGATGTGGAATATGCTTTGGAAGAGGTTAACCAGAGTATTTTTGAAATAGGTTGTAATCTGCCTGCATATAAAAATATGTGCTGCACACTGACCCTGTTTGGAAAACTGGCTGATGGCCAGATTATATGTCAGTTTGGAAATAGCAGGATGTATGAACTGGTCATGGCATCTGGTATTGGAGCAGTGGCTGTACAAAAAACCAGAGATCACACTCGTCTGTCTGATATGCTGGAAGCCAATCTGGACACATCTGAGGTTGAAGGCACCCTGGAGGCTGGCATTCTGACTTCCTGCATTGGAATCAGAAACAACGTCTATATGTCTGTGAAGGATATTAAGAAGGACTATGAGATGTCTGATAACTTCCAGCGCATTTTTATAACTTCTGATGGAATTCATGACCACATTCCTACGGCCATTTTGCAGGAGGCCTTTGCAAAAGATGGGGAACCGGAGGAGATATTACAAAACATTATCGACCTGGCATTGAAAAATGGCTCCAGGGATGATTTGTCTGTGGTAATGCTGGTGGAGGAACCAGAGGGTAGTGATTGTGCTACTGATGGTGAGCCTGCTACTGCTGGTGAGCCTGTTACTGCTGGTGAGCCTGTTACTGCTGGTGAGCCTACTACAGATGGTGAGCCCGCTACCGATGGTGAGCCTGCTACTGATGGTGATTGTGCAGAAATTAGTTTAAAAATTGGCTCAAA
>DCIJ01000010.1:1860-5673 GCA_002315945.1 Lachnospiraceae bacterium UBA1729
CTCATAAATCGGCTCAAAATATGAAAAATTATATTGACACGAGAGTGTGAAATTCATATAATACTCTAGCATGTGTAAATCATAGCCCGATTATGCGCATGTGTGTGAGGCTTATAACTCACAGAAATGTCGGAAAAGCAGCCCGGACATCTGGTTTTCTGATGGGACCCAAAGTGGTTGGGTGGATACTTCCGCTTAGGTCATATTGATTTGTTTTTAGTTTTTATTTTGGAGGAATTGACTCATGAAGACATTTATGGCAAGTCCTGCAACTATCGATCGTAAATGGTATGTTGTAGATGCTACCGATAAGACTCTGGGACGCCTTTCAAGCGAAATCGCTAAGGTTCTTAGAGGAAAGAATAAAGCAATCTTTACTCCTCATATTGATACAGGTGATTATGTAATCGTTATCAATGCTGAGAAGATCAAAGTAACAGGCAAGAAGCTTGACCAGAAGATTTACTATCATCATTCAGACTATGTTGGTGGTATGAAGGAAGCTACACTTCGCGAGAAGTTAAACAAGAAGCCTGAGCAGGTTATTGAGCTTGCAGTTAAGGGCATGCTTCCCAAGGGACCTTTAGGCAGAGAGATGTATTCAAAGCTTCATGTATATGCAGGTGCTGAGCATCCTCATGCAGCACAGAAGCCTGAAGTATTAGAATTCTAGGGAGGAAATGAAAAATGGCTAAAGCAGCTAACAAGTTTTATGGTACTGGAAGAAGAAAATCTTCTGTAGCCAGAGTATATATCGTTCCCGGTAAGGGAAACATTACTGTAAACAAGAGAAGCCTTGATGAGTATTTCGGACTTGAAACTCTTAAGGTTATCGTTCGTCAGCCCCTTGTTGCTATTGAGAGCGAAGGCAAGTACGATGTTATCGTAACTGTTAAGGGTGGCGGATACACAGGACAGGCTGGTGCTATCAGACATGGTATCGCTAGAGCACTTCTTCAGGTTGACAATGAGTTCAGACCTGTACTTAAGAAGGCTGGATACCTCACCAGAGATCCTAGAATGAAAGAGCGTAAGAAACCCGGTCTCAAGGCAGCTCGTCGCGCTCCTCAGTTCTCAAAGAGATAATCAGTTTTCCTATTTGGATTTATTTCTTTTCAGAAAATCAGATTCAATTTGGAATCAGAGATATCTTTTTGGAGATTATTTCAGAACATATATTATCCCAGAGGCTTCTTGCTTCTGGGATTTTTTCTAAGAATCCAAGGCAAATTATTTGCTAGGATTGTCATTTTAATTTGTTTGAGTGCCATTTTGGCGTTGTAACAGGTATTTTCGTAATTTCTACGAATTAATTCACACATTTTGCTAATTGAATAGGTAGTGCTGCATCGCTAGTTACGTACCAAGATGTATAAATCGCAATAATATTCGTAGTTGTGGTAGATGCGCTACGAATCTAAAGCTGAAATTCTCAATAATATCCGTAGCAGTAGGAGATGCACTACGAATAGAAGTGCAGAAATCAAAGATACTATCCGTAGTTGCGGGGCGAAGGCTACGAATCAAGTTAACAAAATCCCAATATCATCCGTAGCAGTAGGAGATGCACTACGAATCAAAATATCAAATTAGCCAAAAGTATCCGCATATGCGGAAAAACGATTACGAATCAAAATGCCGCAAATCCAAATCATATCCGTAGTTACAGGCCGTGTACTACGAATCAAATTAAAAAATCCCAATATCATCCGTAGTCGCGGGCGGGAGATTACGAATTAGATTAACAAAATTACAATATATATCCGTATCCGAGACAAAGAAGCCACGAATCAAATCAACTCAATCCACAGAATCATATGTAACATCAGCAAAATGTAAGGAGGTAGCGCTATAGAACTAAGAAATCAATTAATAAGAGAGCAGGAAAGACTTGCACATGTTATTGAGGTAACTGAGAAAAGCTTGGAGGACGCACCAGAAGGAAAACTAAGAATAGGAAAGAGTCAGGGATGCGTACAATATTACCATTGTACTGAGGAAACAACACATAACGGAGTATATTTGCCAAAGTCAAGTCTGGAGTTGGCCAAGCAGTTAGCACAAAAGGGATATGATGAGAAGACATTAAAATATGCTAAGACAACATATTCCCAAATAACGAAACTGCTAAAGAACTATCAAGATGAAAAACTAGAACAAATATTTTACAATGAGAATACTGAGAAGCAGAAACTAATAGTGCCGGTAGAAGAGACATATGCACAGAAATTAGAAAGGTGGATGGAAAAGCCATATTCAGGAAAGGGCTTTGGTGTGGATGATCCAATAATTACAACAGATAAAGGGCTTCGGGTCAGATCTAAATCCGAGAGATTTATGGCTAATTATTTTGATTCGCTAGGATTTCGGTATAAGTATGAATGCCCATTGATTCTGAAGCCTTATGGAACGATTTATCCTGATTTCACATTTCTATCAAGAAGAACAGGTGAAGAAATATACTGGGAACATGAGGGAATGATGGACAATCCGGAATATGCAAAAAATGCGGTTAAGAAAATAGAACTTTATGCACAAAATGGAATATTTCCAGGGGAAAAGCTGATTCTCACTTTTGAGACATCAACACAAGTTCTGGATAAAAAGATACTTGAGACATTAGTACAAAGATATTTTTGTAAAATATAGAAACGATGCACTAGTTAGTATTTGTATCGTATAATGCTTTATATATGCATATTATTTATTATATGCAGCGTAACTGCTTTATTTTAACGAAAGAATTGCGAGGCACTTATTGAGTGTTTGAATAGTAGCTGGAATATGTTACTTCGAGACCCATTCAATATGCCAGAGGATTAGTACATGTTAAAAATAGGTGAATTTGCTACACTTTCAGGTATTACAATTGTGATGCTGAGACATTATGACAAGATTGGATTAATTACACCACAATATATTGAAAAGGAAAGTGGATATAGATATTACGATCCTTCACAATTGGTTGATGCCAACCGAATTGTATATATGAAATCTATGGGGTTTGGTCTTGACGAGATCAAGACTTCTATTAGTATGGGACAGGATGAATTGACCTGTCTAATAAATGAAAAAATAAGAGAAAAAGAGCGTGAACAACAAGAGATTATCTCTCAGCTTACACGACTCAAGGAATTGTCGATTTATTCAGGGACAGAAGAAAAATATATTTTAGGAATGGTTAGGAAGGAGATGCCTGATGTTTACAGGATTTGTCTTGCTGGACGTTATAATATTCGCAGTGCGGAAGGGATGTTGTGGAAAGAGTTTGGAACTGAGGTGGGATGGCAGAGACTTTCATCACTTCAAAATGCAACGGCAGGTTCAGTATGTCGCCCACAGATTCAGGAGAATGATGAAATTGACATGGAAATATTTGTCGTTTCCACAAAGGAGATATCTGTTAGGAAACCGTTAGAATGCAAAAGAATTAGTGCACACGAAGTATTACAAATTACATTTATAGGAAAATATGAACAGGCAAACTGCATTAATGGTGCAATAGCAAAATGGCTTGAAGCTAATAGTTTTGAATTGATTGGAGAGCCATATATATATTATCTGCGTTCGCCGAAAAACACTTCTAATGAGGAGGAATTCTTGAGTGAAATCTATTTTCCAATAAAGAAAATAATTTTTTGAGCATTTTAACAAGAAATAGAAATTTTTCTCTTGACTCTCATATTATGTGAGACATTATCCTTTATCTATCGATGATAAAGGATATGAAATAGTATCAGTTAATCAATGGAAAGAGAGGAATTAGACAATGGCTTTTGATTTTAAGAAGGAATACAAAGAGTTTTACATGCC
>DCIJ01000082.1:0-7911 GCA_002315945.1 Lachnospiraceae bacterium UBA1729
ATTGCAAAGAGCTGTGCCCTCAGGGGTGCCAATGTAACCCTTGTTTCAGGACCTACAAGTATTGCGCCACCCATGTTTGTGGAGGTGGTCAATATTGATACTGCCCAGGAGATGTATGAGCAGGTTGAAAAGCGGTTTGACAGTCTGGATATTATTATTAAGGCTGCGGCAGTAGCTGACTACAGGCCTGTGGATCCGGCTGATGAAAAGCTTAAGAAAAAGGATGGAGATATGAGCATCCATCTTGAAAGAACAACAGACATTCTGGGAACTCTTGGTAAGAGGAAGAATAAGCAGTTTTTATGTGGATTTTCAATGGAAACCCAGAATATGCTGGAAAACTCCAGAGGCAAGCTTGAAAAGAAAAATCTTGACATGATTGTGGCAAATAACCTGAAGGTGGCTGGGGCCGGCTTTGGTGTAGATACAAATATTGTAACTATTATTACAAAAGACGAAGTAAAAGAGCTTCCCATAATGAGCAAGGATATGGTGGCAGATACCATATTGGATGAGATATTAAGGATTAGAAAATGAATCAGAAGATAATAGCAATTATTGGTATGGGTCCTGGTAATCCGGATCTGCTAACCAATGAAGCTGTGGCAGCTTTAACTGAGAGTGATCTTATCATTGGATCCAGAAGACTTAAGGAGTCATTGCCCCAGGGTTGCAAGGCTCCCTTTCTTTCGGCTACTGCACCAAGAGAAATTCTTGAGGTAATAGCAGCAGCTGATCAAAAGAGAATATGTATATGTGTATCCGGAGACAGCGGATTTTACAGTGGTACCAATTATCTGGTAGCGCCCTTAAGCGCCAGATATATTGTGAAGGTAGTGCCCGGAATATCCAGTATGTCATACCTGTCTTCCAAGTGCGGAATCCCCTGGCAGGATGCATGCATTGTCAGCTCCCATGGAAGAAGTGAGAACTGGTTAGGATGTGTCAGAAGACATGAAAAGACATTTTTACTGCAGGGACAGACTCCCAGAGAGATTCTGGCCAGACTCTGCCTGTGCGATATGGGTCATGTAACAGTGGTTATGGGATATATGATGTCCTACAGCGAGGAAGTGATTCTCAAGGGCAGCGCAAGGGCTCTCTTAGAGGAGCATTCAGAACTTGATCAGATGAATTCGTCTCTGTGCGCAATGTTTATCATTAATCCAAAAGCAGCAGACTGTCCATATACAGGAATTGATGATGAGGAGTTTGTCAGGGGAAGAGTTCCCATGACCAAGAGTGAAGTCAGAGCTGTTGCACTGTCCAAGCTTCATCTCAAGGAAGACGATATCTGTATTGACGTGGGAGCAGGAACGGGCTCCGTTACCATTGAAATGGCTGCCCAGGCATATAGAGGGCAGGTATACAGTGTTGAGAGAAGTAATCAGGCTATTAATGTGCTGAAGAAAAATATTGAGAAATTTGGAGCTGACAACGTCACTGTAGTTGAGGGTGAAGCTGCCAGTGTATTAAAAAATCTTCCAGCCTGTGATGCAGCCTTTATTGGCGGCAGCAGAGGCCAGAAGAAGAGAATACTTACAGAGCTTATTACTAAGAATCCAGAGGTTAGAATTGTAATGAATATTATCTCCCTGGAGTCATTGGCTGAGACCCTTAAGTTAGTCAAGGAATACGGACTTACCAATCTGGAAATAGTACAGGTTACGGTTTCAAAGACTAATCTGATTAAGGATCAGCACCTGTTAGAAGGACAAAATCCTATTTTTGTTGTGAGCTGTCAGGCTGCTTTGAGCTAGTCTCTTTTGCCAAAGGTTCATGCTTGTTAAAGAATTTTTTCTTAAGCTTTCTGATTGTTTTAATAATTATAAGAATAATTGCGATAAATAATACTATTGTGATAATAAAAGGAATACCAACAATCAGATCGATTAAGGTACCTTTTAAGAAGAGCAGTACATTAACACAATTATTGTAGAAGCGTCGGCCAATCATCTCAAGAGTGCTTTCATTTCCAGTAGCAACCTGGGAACTTACTTCGGTAACAGTGAGATTGATGGTGCTGTAGCTTATCTGATTTTGCAGTAGTCTTAACTGACTTTCCATTGATTCGATTTCGTATCGAACCTCGGAAAGTCTTTTTTCTATTTCAATAATATCTGAAACGGTCTCTGCCTGAGACATGAGCTTAAGCAGAGTATCCTGCTCTGTAAGGAGCGCCTTCTTGTGTGAATCCAGATCGCTGTAGCGAAGTGTAACATCCTCAACAGATTCATTCTTGCTTACCATGTTGGAGCCATTCTCCACCAGGGTAATGAGTTCATCACAGTGGTCAGCAGGAATACGGATGGTAAGACTGCTATTAACCAGACCGTCACTGTCTGTCCACATGCTGGTATCAGAGATATAACCTCCCAGGGCACCAATCTGACCAAGAAGCATTTCCGAGAATCCATTGTAATCGGTGGTCTTAACTTCCATGTAGACATTTTTAATCATTTTTCTGTCTGAGGTATTAACTTCTGATGAAAGATCAGTGTCTGCAGAACTGTCCTTGTAATCGGCAGTATCTACTTCACTATAGGAAGCATTATCAGAATAGATGGCTCCCTCCATAGGTGCCAAAGCCATGGTCTCAGTGGACATGGCCGCCTCCTTGCCAGAGCCACAGGCTGTAAGAGACAGGGATAAAAGAGCTGTAATTAATAATATCGAGCGTTTTGTTTTGATCATAATATTTCCTTCTTTACAATATAAAAAAGTGAGTATTATCTCACTTTTTAAAAATTTCTTTATCAATTTCAACTGTATATTACCACATTTTAAGAAAAAATTCCAGTCTGTAATTTTTGCCCCAAAAGGTGTATTAAGAATAGGAACCATTGATTTTACTGGATTTGGGAGATGCTATGAATAATATAACGCTTGATTTTAATTATGAAATATTTTCTGTTAATGCTAAGAAGGAAATACTTGCCTGCAATGAATATACAGAGAGATTTGGGCTGGTGCTTAGTGATGAGGATGCAGCCCAACTGGTAGAAAACAGAAGGGAAGCACTAAAAAACACTGAAAGGATTGAGTTTGGGGGAGGTATACTTCCCAAGCTGATATTTGCCTTCTGCGATTCGCCCTATCTGGATCAGGATAACTTCAAGGATACTCTGATGCAGCTCCAGGAGGCCTTCTACTATTATAAGGGAGAGTCTGAAGATGCTATAGCAGATGATGAACTGGTTGAGTGTATGGTGAAGGTATTTAACGGCAGAGCCCAGGGCAGTGTAGAGTATCTCATAGGAACATCTTTGTATCATTTGAGCAGATATGCTAAGAGTCAGTTTGATCCAATGGATGCTGATAGCATGGAGGATTTGTTTTAATGGGAGAAAAAGTAAATACCTGCTTTTATCAGAAGACCATGGAAATGGTTGCCAGGCAGATAGGCTATTATAATGGGATTGACAGTACCTCCATTTCGGTTGAAAAAGCCCAGGAGATATACGAGTCCTGCCTGTACACCCTCCAGATTTTATGGCAGCAAAATCTCGTGAAGGAACCCCAGGTTTTGGATACCAGTCTGGAGCTTATGCTGGAAGAGGGCAGACTGGTGCTTAAGGATAAGGTTCAAAGGGCCAGGCAGGGGTGGAACCAGTTAGCTCTTAAGGGTCCCAGGTATGGTAATGACTTTTATAATGATACAGTGCGAGAGGTGGGAGCCTTTTTTGACAGATATGATATATTTTATGGGGCCCACCTGATTCCCTGTGGAATTGACTATCCCCTGATTAATCCGGTGTCGGAAGAATTAAAAGGAATCAGCTATATTGAACTTTATCTGAACAGGTTATGCCTTGAAAACCACTTTCTTGGTCTGTATCAGGAAAAAAGTATTATAAGTATTCTCAAAAATACAGTTGGTGATGTTCGGAAATCCTACTATAACATGGCTGAGGAGGTATTTATGACCAGTCTGTCCAGATGGATAACCGGGGATGTGAGAGAAGAGGCTTCGGACAGTTCTCTCGTGGGCTGTCAGCAGGAGGCAATTAAAGTATTAAGAAACAAAACTTGTCAGGAAAGATGGATGCTTCTTTCCAAGGGCTGTGATATTATCTGTAGAGATGCTGAATTTGGAGGCATGAAGCTTCGAAACTATTTCGGCAGGCTGATAGATGATTTTTACATAAGATTATAAGGGGGAAGGCATGAATATTATTTTGAAAAATGATACTGCAAGCTGTGTGATAGATTATCATGGGGCAGAACTGAAATCCTTTAAGAAGGGTGACAGGGAGTATATGTGGCAGGCTGATCCTGCCTTCTGGGGACGTACATCACCAGTACTGTTTCCCTTTGTAGGAGGACTGAAGAACAAGGAGTTTGTTTACCAGGGCACTGCGTATCCCATGGGACAGCATGGTTTTGCCAGAGATATGGATTTTTCTCTGGTATCAGCCACTCAGACAGAATGCTTTTTTGAACTTCTTTCCAACGAAGAGACATTAAAAAAATATCCCTTCGATTTTAAGCTGGTATTGGGTTACAGACTTGAAGGAGACAGTCTGAGTGTTATCTGGTCAGTTACAAATACAGGCAGTAAGGAGCTGTTTTTCTCTATTGGAGCTCATCCTGCCTTCAATGCAACCCTGGATGGAAGTTATTTTGCCCTGTATAAGGATGGAAAGCCGGTGGACGAGTTTGTGAATTCAATTTTTGGGGCCGGACTGTTGACGGATGATAAAGAAACCATTAATCTGTCTCAGGGAAAAATGAAGTTATCTCCTGAAAGCTTCGATGGAGATGCTTTTGTCATTGAGGACAGCCAGGTAGATGAGGTAAGACTCTTGGACAAAATGGGGCAGCCCTTTGTGGGGGCAAAGTTTACTGCGCCCTTAGTAGGAATATGGTCTCCTCCTAAGAAAAATGCACCCTTTATCTGTATCGAGCCCTGGTATGGACGGGCTGACAAAGAAAGCTTCCAGGGAAACCTTGAGGACAGAGAGTGGGGCAACAGCCTGAAACCTGGGGAAGAATTTTTAGTTGATTATAAAATTACATTGTTTTAATTACAGCGGGAGTTATTGAATGAGTATTTTGAATGTGGAACATCTGTCTCATGGCTTTGGAGACAGAGCCATCTTTGATGATGTGTCCTTCAGACTGTTAAAGGGAGAGCATATTGGTTTAATAGGAGCTAATGGAGAGGGCAAGTCAACCTTCATGAGCGTAATTACAGATAAGCTTATGCCTGATTCCGGCAAGATTGAATGGGCAAAAAATGTGAGGGTAGGCTATCTGGACCAGCATGCTAATCTGACAGCCGGCCAGTCCATTTCAGACGTGTTAAGAAGTGCCTTTGACTTTTTACTGGAGCAGGAGAGCAGAATGAATGACATCTGCACTGAACTGTCTGATCCTGACATTACTGAAGACAAGATGACTGAGCTGATGGAAGAGATGGGTAACATTCAGGATAACCTTGATTCCCATGACTTTTATCTGATTGATTCTAAAGTTGAAGAGATTGCAAGAGCCTTTGAGCTTACTGAGCTGGGACTGGACAGGGATGTAACAGAGCTGTCTGGCGGACAGCGAACCAAGGTGCTTTTAGCCAAGCTTTTGCTGGAAAAACCGGATATTCTCTTGTTAGATGAGCCCACCAACTATCTGGATGTGCAGCATATTGAATGGCTTAAGAGATATCTGCAGGAATACGAGAATGCCTTCGTACTTATTTCTCATGATATACCTTTTTTAAATTCTGTAATCAACATTATCTACCATATGGATAATCAGAAGCTGGAACGCTATGTGGGAGATTATGACCAGTATATGCAGGTATATGAGATGAAAAAGGCTCAGCTGGAGGCTGCCTATAACAAGCAACAGCAGGAAATATCCGAATTAAAGGATTTTGTAGCCAGAAACAAGTCAAGGGTTGCCACCAGGAATATGGCCATGTCCAGACAGAAGAAGCTGGACAAGATGGATGTGATAGAATTGTCAAAGGATAAGCCCAAACCGGAATTTATGTTCAAGACAGCCAGAGCTTCGGGCAAGCTTATCTTTGAAGCTAAGAATCTGGTTATTGGATATGATGAGCCCCTGTCCAAGCCTATCCATATGTATGTGGAGCGTGGGGACAGGATAGTGCTTAAGGGTGCTAACGGAATAGGAAAAACAACCCTGTTTAAGAGTATCCTGGGTCAGGTAAAGCCAATCTCAGGTACTGTTGAAACCGGTGACTATCAGTATATCGGATATTTTGAGCAGGAGGTGGCGGGTAATACCAAGACCTGTCTGGAGGATTTGTGGGATGAGTTTCCATCCTTTACAAATCAGGAGTGTCGAGCAGCCTTAGCTAAGTGCGGTCTTACTACTAAAAATATTGAAAGCCAGGTAAGAGTACTGTCAGGTGGTGAACAGGCCAAGCTTAGACTGTGTAAGCTAATGAACCGTGAGAGCAACATCCTGTTTCTGGACGAGCCTACCAATCATCTGGATGTGGATGCCAAGGAGGAACTGAAGAGAGCCCTTGGAGAGTACAAGGGTACCCTGATCCTTATATGTCACGAACCGGAATTCTATGAGGGGCTGGTCAACAGCGTGCTGGATTGCAGCGAGTGGTCCTTACGAGTATAAAAGAGAATAATATAGTACAAATTTGAACGCCTTTTGGAGTGATAAGTCATTCCGGAAGGCGTTTTTTTTATACAAATAAAAATAATTTTTTGAGCCAGAACTACATATTGGGGTGCTAACAAAAAAGACCCACAAAATGATGCATTTGTGGGGGAAAGTGGTAGAAAAATGCATAAAAGTGGTAGAAAGTGGTGGAAATTTACCTGGTTTAGTGTTATCATTACATCAATGAAGGGTGGGGGAGAATTGCCCCAGTAGCACATTATTTGCCATAAGGGCACGCACGAAGAACGTGGCGTTGTGGCTTGTCAGAGGTTAGTTAGCGAATGTTATTCATGGGAGAATACAATCACACATTGGACACGAAGGGTCGTGTGATAGTACCTGCCAAGTTCAGGGAACTCTTGGGTGAAACCTTTGTAGTTACCAAAGGACTTGATGGGTGTCTGTATGTATACCCAAACAGTGAATGGGAGAGCTACGTTGAAAAGCTGAATGCTTTGCCTATGGCTAAAAAGGAATCAAGAACATTCAAACGATTCTTCATGTCAGGAGCTGCAGAGGTTGAGTGTGATAAGCAGGGAAGAATACTTCTTCCTAATTCACTTAGAGAATTTGCAGGACTTGAAAAGGATATTGTATTTATTGGCGTAGGAAACAGGGCAGAAATCTGGAGCACTGCAGCCTGGGAGGATACATCAGACTTTAATGATGTGGATTCCATTGCAGAGAGTCTGGATGAGTTGGGAATAAGCATCTAATTATGGAATTTAAGCATATTTCGGTCCTTTTGGATGAATGCATTGAAAACTTAAACATTAAGCCTTGCGGAACATACGTGGATGGTACACTTGGCGGTGCCGGCCACAGTTCAAAGATTGTGGAACGATTAACAACCGGAAGGCTTATAGGAATCGACAGAGACGATGCAGCCCTGGCTGCAGCCTCAGAAAGGCTTGGTGGATATGAGCATACCTTTATTGGTGTTCGAGGTAATTACAGTGACATTTCTAGTATCTTACTGGAACAAGGAATAAAAGAAGTTGACGGCATCCTTCTTGACCTGGGGGTTTCCTCCTATCAGCTGGATACTCCGGACAGAGGTTTTTCTTATTCTCAGAATGCACCTCTGGATATGAGAATGGACAGACGTCAGAGTCTTACTGCAAAAGAAATTGTAAATACCTATAGCGGACAGGAACTGACAAGAATATTCAGAGATTATGGCGAAGAAAGATTTGCGGCCAACATCTCAAAGCATATTCTGAAAAATCGTGAAGAAAAGACGATTGAAACTACAGATGAACT
>DCIJ01000082.1:7985-8298 GCA_002315945.1 Lachnospiraceae bacterium UBA1729
TCCAAGAGAGTATTCCAGGCTCTCAGAATAGAAGTAAATGGCGAACTTGAAGGCTTGAAGCGGGCTTTAGACGATATGATTGATGCTTTGGCTCCGGGCGGAAGGCTTTGCATTATTACATTTCATTCCCTGGAAGACAGACTGGTAAAGACAGCATTTAAGACTGCTGAGAACCCATGTATCTGTCCTCCCAATTTTCCCCAGTGCGTCTGCGGAAGAAAGTCAAAGGGAAGGGTTGTTTCCAGAAAGCCAATTCTTCCAACGAAAGAAGAACTGGAAAACAACAAACGATCAAAGAGTGCAAAATTAAGGG
>DCIJ01000042.1 GCA_002315945.1 Lachnospiraceae bacterium UBA1729
GGGTTACCAAGGCTGAAATCAAATACATTCTCTTTTCCAACCTCTTTTGCTCTCTGTGTTGCAAACTCTGACAAAACTCTAATCATTGATTTTGCCTGTGTCATTTGTGCATAGTGTTTTGAAATCATTATCTAAGCTCCTCTTTTCCTTTTCTACTGTTTCATATGTATATCCAGCTGATTATAGGGGATCTCAATATCCGCCTCATCAAAGGCCTTCTTTATCAGCTCGTTTATCTTAAGACTGTTCGGTAAGTAGTCTTCATTTTTTACCCAGAATCGGATTTCAGTATCTATTCCCGACTCTGCAAATCTGATGATGTATATGTCTCTGTCCTTTGACTTAATGACAAATTCAAGGCTATCAAGCAGAGGAAGCACTGCCTTACGCACCCGTTCAATGTCTTCGTCATAGGATATCGAAACCGGAATATCCATTCTTCTTACATCTGTGGGGGTTTTATTTATTACAGTCTGATTTGCCAGATCTTTATTTGGCAGAATGACCAGTGTACCATCAGGCTTAACTATTCTGGTATAGAATAACGATATCTGGGTAACGGTTCCCTCCTGGCCAGTAGATGCCTCACAGATATAATCTCCTACAAAAAATGGTTTGGTAGCCAGTATAAGAACGCCTCCAGCCAGGTTGGACAGACTGCCCTGCATTGCCAGCGCCAGTGCCATTCCCACAGAACCTATCATGGCAACTACCGTGGCCGCATCCAGGCCAAATCCAACAGCAATCGTCAGCACCAGGATACCTATCAGCAGCGCATTCACCAGACTTTCAACAAACTGAGCTGCCCCAGTTTCAACCGCTGCCCTCTCCATGGATTTTCTAAGCAGTGACCTGACAAGTCTGATGAGCCACACGCCTATGGCAAGACCGATGATTGCTAACAAAACCCGGATTCCCAGGTGCAGCGCTTTTTCAGGTATCTCCGAAATATACTGTTCAATTACTCCAAGTTTTTCTACTTCTATACTAGACATACTAGACATATTATTATTTACCATCACACCCAGATTCCGCATCCATTATTGCCATATAATTTTATTCATTGTAACATAATGATATGAATATTCAAGGATTGCAAAAAACTACATTATTGGATTATCCCGGCAAAATCGCATGCACCATTTTTCTTGGTGGATGCAATTTCAGATGCCCCTTTTGTCATAATTCCATGCTCCTGGACCCAGAAATCACCCCTGTTATGTCAGAGGATGAGATATTCGATTTTTTGTCACGTAGAAGGAATATTATTGAGGGAGTATGTGTTACCGGGGGAGAACCGACCCTTCAGGCAGACCTGCCTTCGTTCATAGAAAAAATCAGATCCTTAGGATATTTAATTAAGCTTGATACCAACGGCACAAGGCCCGACATGATTAAAGCATTGCTAGATGCCAATCTTTTAGACTATATCGCCATGGATATTAAAAATTCAATGGATAACTACAGACATACTGTGGGAGTAGCAGACTCCTATGATTTGGGCAGTATTCCAGAATCAATCGAATTAATCAAGGCATATGCACCTGATTACGAATTCAGAACCACTCTGGTCTCCAACTTCCATACCGAAGCAGATATTGCACTCATGGGTAAAATGATTGCCCCCGCAAAAAAATGGTTTTTGCAGTGCTTTGAAGAGTCTGACCAGGTTCTGAAAAAAGGGCTGTCTGCTCCAAATAAAAAAACTCTGAATCGATATCTTTCAATCGCTTCAGAGTTTGCATCACTTGTATCTTTACGAGGAATACAGGAATAATTAGTTGCTTCCTGTAAGGAACAGCTTAACACCTGCAAGAGCTTCGTCTTCGTCACTTCCATCACAGGCAA
Source organism: Lachnospiraceae bacterium UBA1729 (assembly GCA_002315945.1). Taxonomy (GTDB): domain Bacteria; phylum Bacillota; class Clostridia; order Lachnospirales; family Lachnospiraceae; genus UBA1729. The sequence goes on from DCIJ01000042.1 coordinate 1,849, forward strand.
TTGTAAGCTTGTCACCTGTATCAGGAGCAAGGCTCATCATACCCATAATACTCTTGGCATTAACATGGCTCTTCTCAGTCTCAAGATAAACTGAAGAATCGTACTTGCTTGCAACCTGAACTAACATAGCAATAGGTCTCTCTCCCACAGTTGCGTTCAGATTAACTGTAATAGTCTCTTTTTTCATGGTTCTCCTCCGCTCTCGCCATCATTTCCAATGGAAAGGAGGGCGGTGCTTTTTCTCATTATTTTTTTTGGCTTGTATTACCCATCCTCAGGTCATCTGCGAGTTCACTGATTTTTCTTAATCTGTGATTCACACCACTCTTTCCCACATGAGGATCAAGCAGCTCTCCCAACTCCTTAAGGGGGCTATCAGGATTTTCAAGTCTGACTACCGCCATCTCACGAAGTGGCATAGGCAGATAATCCAATCCTTTTTCTTTAATTATATAATTGATATCCTCTACCTGTCTGGTAGAAGCGTTAACAGTCTTATTAATATTAGCCGTCTCACAATTCACACGGCGGTTAATATCATTACGCATCTCCTTGATAATACGCTCATTTTCCATGTTCATAAGCGCCACAGGAGCTTCCATTACATTGAGAGCATCTACAATCTTGGAGCTGTCCTTAACATATACAACATATCTGTCTTTTCTGGTTGTAATGTTGGCAGATATATCAAAATGTAACAACATATCCCTAATGAAATCAGCCTGTCCCCCACTCTTCACCACATATTCCAGATGATACCCCTTGCTGGGATCTGTAAGGGATCCATTACACAAAAAGGCACTTCTCAAAAAAGCTCTCCTGCAGCAGCTTTTCTTAAGCAGCCATTGTGCAGCCTCCTTAGAAAAATCCGAAACAAAGACTCCATTACTGTTAATGATTTTCAGAGCCGACAGCATATCTGATATTAATTCTTCATCAGATACTTCAATTCCATTCTGAGTAAATACGCAATCACTCTTCGTTATATTAAAAGCTTTTTTTAGCAAAGTAAAGCATTTTCGGGACAGGTTATCGTTTTCTGTTAAAAACGCCAATCGAAAACGGTTTCCCTCTCTCTTTATTTGTCCAATATACCAAAAAAGTGCAGACAGCTCAGCCAGCTGACAATGTCTGGCACTTGGAAGCTGATTGTACAGTTCCTGTTTTACATCTTCAGAAAACGACATAATCTGTATTTCATCCTATATCAGAAAAAAATAATCTACTTTTTAGCGGAATCACGATGGGTCAGTGCCAGACCAAAGCTGCCTGTCCCCTTCAATCTGGCATACAGTTCATTGGCCAGGGTTACACTTCTATGCTTGCCTCCAGTACATCCAACTCCTATTACCAGCTGATTTTTCCCTTCCTTCACATATTTTGGAATTAGGAAATTAATCATATCCTCCAGCATCTTTAAGAATTCGTTGGCCTCTGGGAATTTCATTACATAGTCTCTTACAGGAGCATCATTTCCTGTAAGATTCTTCAGTTCATCAATATAGTAGGGGTTAGGCAAAAACCTCACGTCAAAGACCAGATCTGCGTCTGATGGAATCCCATGCTTAAATCCAAAGGACATTATTGTAACCATCAGAGAATCATAGGCCTCATTTTCAACAAATATACGATTAAGCTCCTCCTTCAGTACTCTTGTCAAGAGTTTTGAAGAGTCAATCACATAATCCGCTCTCTGCCTGATACCCTTGAGAATTGTCTTTTCTCTTTCTATTCCTTCTTCAACCCGTTCACCATTGGACAGACTCATGGGATGAATACGTCTGCTCTCTTTGTATCTTCGAATCAGTGCTTCCTTGGATGCATCCATGAAAAGGATTTCATACTGAAAGCCATCCTCCTTAAGCTTTGTCAGGACATTTTCAGCCTCTTTAAAATCCTGATCTGGACGGGCATGAATTCCAAGAGCTACCTTACTAAGCTCCTTATTTGGAACTGCAATAAGCTCAATAAATTTGTCCAGCAAGGATACAGGCATATTATCTACACAATAATACCCCATGTCTTCCAACATCTTCATGGCAGTGCTCTTACCGCCACCACTCATTCCAGTAACAATTACAAAGCGCATCTGATTTCCTCTTTTACCAGTTCAACAATATCTCGTCTGCTCTTCTCAACCAATTCCTGGTCTGCCCCTTCAATTGGGGAATATACGCACAGTCCTGTATCTGAAAATGCCTTAAAATATTTTCTAACGCTTACTCTGTCAATCAGCTGACCTTTTGCATGCATCTCAAGAATTTCTTCCATGGCCTTATCGATATCATCAACGCTGCCAATATGATATATTCCCGGTCCCCTCTCGAATCCTCCGAATCCAAGATTCATAACTGGTTTGCCATTAGCAGGAGCTTCAATGGCTACAGTTCCCGCAGGAGTAGCTGCTGCCACACAATGCTCCAACAGGTCAACCGACTCCGCATCCGAACTTACAAGTACCACATTGTCCATCGAAGCGATGTCCTTATAAAATGTATGCATCCTGTAGGGCTGTACAAAATGCTCCTTCACATACAGCTTTACTCCATGCTTTTTCAACGCCGAAGCCAGTAATGCTATTGCCAGTTCCTGCTCCACAAAGGGGCCTGCCTGGGGAAGTGTTGTTGCCTCAGGCTGCTGATGCAATAGGAACAGCACATATTTTTCTTTTGTAGTATCCGGTTTTACAGCAAGGGCTTCATAATCAGATAATCTGTCACAGTACTTTAGCTTGTGCTTAGTTCTCTTAATCCAGTACAAATCATCCTTTACATGAGCAATTTCTTTTTTAAGGGTATTTGTCTCCTTACCCTTAATCAGACCTGCTATTCCGTGTCTAATCCACTTGATATGACGTTTTCTGACATACTCAGGAACCACGTATGCCATTATCATTTTCATTTCCCGCTTTGCATGAGCCGCCCGGTCTGCTGCCCCCAGCATAGTCTTAACCTTGGTGGCCTTATTTTCCTTAAGTAATGCCTGGTAATACTTTTCCACGCTGTCAGGAAGAGTCACCTCACTGCTTCCATCCTGTAAAAGTTCCTGGTATCTGGCCATCATTCTCCTGGGCAGGTCATACAGGTCATTCCCTACAAAGCACCAGTGGGGAAGATGCGTTGGCGCGAATATTACAAATGGAATTTTCTTAATCTTCAAAAGTCCATAGATTATATAGTCATGGGTATGATGAGGTATTCCTGTTAATACAGCAAAATTAATCTCATTTTTTTCAAATACATCATTCCAGAATCTCAGATGCTGCAGATAATATCTCTTACCCTCGTCAAAGGTATAGATATCAAAATCAGTAATTCTGCATAACATCTTGGTAGCCATAATTTCATAGGGCTCCATTGATAAAAGTGTATTGTAATCAAGAGGCAGGCAATTGTTAAAGTCAATCTTATCTTCATATGTGCAGTTGGCACACATGTCATAATCAACCTTTGTAAATCTGTCATCCAGATCATCTGAATGATCATTATCTCTACTGGTATAGACACATGACTTTATTTCAAACTCTTTATTAATATCATCAAATATTTTTTTCTGGTAACCGTTTACAGAGTCATAACCCTGAAAAAACAGATGCAAATCCTTCATAATAGTTTTTTATCTTTCCTGCACAATGTTTCCATTCTCTACTCTGTAGATCATGTCACAGCCTTCAATCGTCTTTAATCTGTGGGCTATAATGAGCATAGTCTTTTTACCCTGGAATCTGTTGATGGCATCCATAATAGCTGCCTCAGTATCATTATCCAAAGCAGAGGTGGCCTCATCCAGAATCAATATCTCAGGATTGTGATACAGTGCTCTGGCAATTCCCAGTCGCTGTCGCTGTCCACCACTCATTCGGATTCCTCTTTCGCCTATCTCTGTATATATTCCCTCAGGCTGCTCCTTTACAAACTCGGTCAGCTGCGCTTCCTCAAGTACAGCCCAGACCCTGCTCTCATCAACCTTTTCATAGGGAACTCCAAAAGCCACGTTGGCTCTTATGGTATCATCCATCAGATTTATTGACTGGGGGATATAGCCGATGTTATGCAGCCATCCCGCATAATTTTCCAACACATCCACACCATCACATCTGACAGTGCCGTTCTCTGCATCCAGCAGTCCCAGCATAATATCTACCAGTGTAGTCTTGCCAGCACCGGATTTTCCAACGATACCTACCGACTTACCTACCGGCACACTCATTTTTGCATCCTTAAAAATGTAGGTTTCAGAATTAGGATATCTGTAAGACAGGTTTTCAACCGAAAGTTCCTTATTAAGTTCCATCCTTACATCAAGGGTTCTGCCGATGGTCTTGGGGTTAGGCTCATTCTTAACATACTGAGGCATATCTACATGGTCATATACATAATCAAGTGTAGGCTTATAATATGCTGCATTAGCCAGATATGTACTCATTCTGCTGGCTGAAGGCATCAGTCGCACTGCTGCCAGCGCAAAGGCGGACAGCTGGGGAAGCATGCTGGATACACTGCCACCCATCAGAATAATCACTCCCAGATAACCAAGTACTCCACAGATACATACAGTCTCTATTAACAGCTTTGGCGCACTACTCCAAACCTTTTGATTTTTCGAAAGCTTGTAGAACACCTTTCCATTATTCTCATATTCTTCCAGAAAAGATTCTTCCTTGGCAAAGATTTTAACATCCTTGATACTCTGAATGGACTGGATAATACTGTTGTACATTCTGCTCTGTCTGACTCTGGCATCCTGACCGATTTTGCCCATCATGGGTCTGTAGATTACTGCAATTATTCCTGTCACACCAAACAATAGCAGACACATCACTACAGTCATCTTAAAATCAATAAACAATAGCAGTGCTCCAAGGAAAAGTGCAATTATCAGTTCTGACATAAACTGGATACATTCAAGCAGCAGTGAAAACACACCTGTTGTATCACTGTAGACAGTCCTCAGTACATCTGAAGTATTTGCATTCAGATAGTATTCATAGGGCTTGTTAAAGAATATTTCCAGCAAATCCCTTGATATCTTGTACTGACTGTTGGTAATAAATGTATGCTGAACATGATACATAAATAACAGATAGGCATTTTTGAAAATAAAAATTCCAATCAGCGCCACTATCATTACTAACATAAATTCTTCTATCGAATCCAGATTAAGTATCTCAGACACCTTTACTACAAAAATGTTTTTTGAAAAGGCATCAGGTTCAACCACAGCAGTAACAATAGGCAGAATCATGGATACACCCAGTGTTTCCAGCACTGCTCCTATGCATATCATAAATAGCAGCATAACCACCTTTTGTTTCTGGCTCTTATTTAATACAACCTGTAGCTTCTTAATTACATCCATATTATTTCCCAGTTAATCTCCCTCTTAATACCAAAAGGCCATGCAACAGACCATTACCTGCCACAAATTTCCTCAGACTATTAAGACTTCTGTTTTTAAGTTCTTGAAATTTCAAACAAACTCCCCACATTCTGAAGTCTAATTTCATCAGTTCGTCAAATCCAACTATCACATTCCTGTGGCCTTTGATGAATGTTTCCAGTTCCAAAATATCATCCCTGGTACACTCATTAGCATGGATACATATTGTATCTACGCCACCTCTTACCTTGAAACTTGCACTACGGCACGGAATATATTTCATTCCGTCACGTATATAGCACTCATCTGTATTTCCATCGGTAATATATTTAAATCCCAGCTCTTTCAGGGCTTTTACGGTATTCTCATCAAAGGTATGGCCTGGCGCCATAAATACTTCCGGGTTAATCCCATTTTCACGCAGGATATCCTGCCCAGACTTTAATCTTTCAAGCTGAACCTCATAGCTGTGCCCTGCAAATTCACTCAAGGGTCTCCCCTTAAGTATGCCTCCATCTTTGGAATCGTATATGTGCACATATCCATGCTGGCTCAGTATCCACCCCTTAGCTTCCAGGGCCTTCATCTCTTCATAAAACTTTTCCACCTGACTACCTGCCATAAGCTTTGGATCCTGGTTATCCGGCACTATTCCGAGCAGTGGTTTCACAGAATATTTTAAAAAAATGTCTCTAACCAGACAGAAGCCGTTCCAGTCCATGGTGTCACATATGTCATCCATGCGAAAAGCTATTTTTTCAGTCATCACTTATCATTCCTATCAGGTTAATTGCACCCTTTACCGCCTGAGCCTTTAGTCCCACTAACTCCTCACAGTCATAGTAGTACAACTCACTTCCACCAAAAGATTCTTTAAATTCAGTGATTCTTTTTACTTCCTCACTCAGTCCTGCTCCACCCCAGTCATAGGTAGTCTTACCAGCATCCTTAAAGTAAAGCATGTCCTGCATATGCAGGTATCTGTTGGCATAGCTCACCTGCCTTGCCTCTTCCTTTTCCTGCCTGAACAGCGAAGCTGACTGATAGGATCTGACAAAATCCTCCCCCACAATATAGGTATGATAAACCAACACTCTGTCATTCTTGACAGCTTTTGTTATTGCAAACACACCTTCTCTGACGTAGGTCTCAATCTCTTCCCTGTATTTTTCATAGGTTTCCTGGGCTCCACCCTTGGTAGTCCAGAATTCCATAAAAAAGTCTAAAAACTCTTTGATTTCCTTTTCGTCAATCTGATCTCCAACCAGGAACCTGGCTGATATTTCCTCCCTGCCAGCTCTTCGAATCTGATACTTACAGTCCTTCTGGCACAGAGCCATCAGTTCCTCTTCGCTCTTGGTCAGATCTGAAATCAGAGTTCTAACCTTTCTTAACTCTTTTCCCACTACCTGTGATGCACCACGATATAGTATTATTCCATCCAGTCCGGCGCTTTCCTTTGCCATCCAGACCTCTCGGAAATTCACACCATGCTTTTTTTGTCTGTTTATTACTAACATATATTTCCTAACTATTAATATATTCCTGATATTTCATGGAGATAGTATCAGCCCATTTCTTGCATACCAGTGAAGGCTGCAGCTTCTGGGCAATTTTTGAGGCCTCCATTCCAAGCTTTTCTCTCAGATCCTCATCATCCATAACCCGTCTCAGGCTATCGGTAAGAGCATCCTCGTCACCAACAGGAATCAGGATACCATTCACATTATTTTTGATTACACTGGCAGGACCACCACAGGGACAATCTGTTGAGATGCAGCACAGTCCACTGCTCATAGCCTCCAGCAGAGCATTTGGCATACCTTCATAGCCTGAAGCCAGTACAAATATTTCTGCCTTCTCAATTTTGGACCTGATATCCTTCTGACGGCCTGCAAAATCCACATTGTAGGTCATTCCCAGTTCATTAACCAGTTCCTTCAGCTTGTCATGGGTTCCATCTTCGCCCTTAATTTCATCTCCAAAGAATCTCAGCTTGTACTCTGGAAATTCTGGCAACAGCTTGTGAAAGCTTCTGACTACCATTGCATGATTCTTGTTAGTATCCAGGCGTCCCACCATAACAATCTCTTTATTTCTAACTCCCGCAAAAGCAGGTCTGACAAAAGACTCATCCAGGATATTAGGCATTACATAGCATTTTTTTCTAATACTCTTTCCAAAAAATTCCTGTACCTGTTCTGTCTGGGTAAATACAGCCAGAGCGTCATGGCTAAACAGATATTTTGCCAGCACTCTGTTAACAAATCCCGGATACTCCTTTGAAGGGTCACTTCGAACATTAACAATTACCGGGATATGATATCTGCGGGTAGACAGACATCCATAGATATTCATCTTGCCAATAAATGACAGAATAAACAGTGGCTGCTCCTTAATCCAGATTTCTTCCAGTCGTCTTGCCCTGGCAAACATTCGGCCAATTCTTCCGCCCTTGGCGTCTTTTATGTCCTCATTTACCAGATATCTCTTTACCTTAAAATCCAGTTCATATTCTTCTTCATTTTCCTTTGAAGTTACTAGCAGAATTTCATACCCCTGATTTCTGTAGTAACGCATGAGGTTTACGGCCACATGCTCAGCTCCGCCTTTTCCAAGACTGCTTAAGAGAAATGCTATTCTCATTTTCATCCCCCTGTGTTAGTTTTTATAGATAAATTCACGCCATCTTGCATGCACTTCATCCGGATACAGACTCTTTGCAAAGGTAGCGCCGCCTTCTGACAATTTATCAGCCAGACTGCTGTCAGTCAGGACTCTCTCCATGGCCCCAGCCATCTTTTCGCAATCTCCCACTGGAACTAAGAGTCCTGTTTTTTCATGCTCAACCAGCGCCCTTGCACCATTAGGACAGTCTGTGCTTACAACCGGAATACCCAGTGCCTGTGCCTCTGCTATGGCATTTGGCATACCCTCAAAATCCGATGAGAGCACAAACAGACTTGCGTCCTTTATTTTTTCTTTTATATTTTTTGTATCACCAGGCAGATTCACCCTGTCTTCAAGATTATATTTTTTAGTAAGGGCAGCTATATCCTCCCGGCATTCCCCATCACCATATATGGTAAGAGAAATCTTATCCAGCTTTTGTGCCACCAGCCTGAATGCCTCTAACAACAGCCTGTGATTCTTAACCGGATCCATTCTGCCTACAGTAACTATTCTTTTTATTCCAGTATTATCTCTACTATTCTGTCCGGGTACGTAGGCCCCAACATATTCAAAAGACAGAGGATTTGGAAGAATCGTGGATTTTTTTCTTACAGCTTCTCCAAAAAAGTCTCTGGCTCTTTCAGTCTGAAATACCACGCCATCTGCAAATGGGAAGACAAGCTTTGCAATCAGGGTGTTTTTTGTCCCTTTATATTCTCTTTCAGGAGTACTACGCACAGATACTACCGTCCTGGCGCCAGTTCCAAGGCCTGCCAGAATAGTTCGGATATTTGTCTTGCCAATAAATCCTACCAGTGCATCAGCCTTGTTTTCTCTTACAAGCTTTCGAACCTTTAATATACGTCCCAGGGCTGATTTGATTCTTCCCTCGCCTGCAAAGTCAAGTACTATGTGCTTTACTCTGTCATCTATTTCATACAGCCCTTCATCCTCTTCAAGTGTTACTAAAAGGACCCGGTCTCCCATGGCTGCGAAGCTGTTGGCCAGACTGACCATAACTCTCTCAGCTCCTCCCCTTGTGAGGGTAGCTATATAAAAAACTATTGTTTTACTTGCCATCTCTATGTCTCTTGTTGTACCAGGTCCAGTATATCTTCTTAAACAGGACTCCAATTCCTATCTCTTCATGGAGAATATCTACCACCTGATAATTCTCGTTCTCATTATATGTATGAACACCTTTTACATTTAAGGGCAGATAAGAGAAATCTTCAGGTGTCATCTCTGACATCAATTCCTCAGTTTCACCACCCAGCTTATATAAAAGGACCTTTTCACCATAAAAGCTGGTGCAGTACTGGGCTGGTCTCACAACTCCATCCTCTGTACTGATTAGTCTGCCTGCCGGCCTGACCGTCTCGTTCCTGTCGCCCTTAAATAAAAGCTCGGATTCTCTAATCTCAAAACGGTTTCCTTCCAGCACAAGCCTGTATATTTCCAGATGCTTATCCACATATGTGAATACAAGCGCATCCTGCTGTTTGTCTGTATCCTGGACACTCTCTAATCTTTCCTGACGGCTCAGTGTTCTATCTATATTTCTGCCTTTTATATATATAGTGGTGTCCACAGCAGGAAATGGGAAAATCACATCTTCACAAACCCATCTATCCGGAAAATTGGTACACCGATACAGCCTTACCTCTCCAGCCTGCCTTGACTCAGGAATCATATATATCTGGTTTGCATATTCAAATACCTGAGGATATGACAGATGAAAAGGTTCCTCAAGAACGCACACAGGCTCACTGCCCTCCTCGTCCAGGTTTATGCACCACAGACTTCCCTTCATGTCAGTCAGATCCTGTCTCTCGCAAAAGAGCCAGTTACAACCTCTGTGATAAAACAAAAACGGATCTGCAAGAGAGACATATTTTTCAGAAATAATTTTGTCAATTACCTCTCCCGCCTCAGAATATGCAATTGCCCAGTATTCACAGGTCATAGCCTTTTTTATTCTAGACAAAAGTCCCATCAGACCAGTTCCTCGTAAGTTTTTACCATTTCATTAATGTCAAAGCCGGCTTCTACAAAACGGGCCCTGTCAGTGTTGTCCCTCTTATCTCTGTAGGTATCAGCCTCTTCAAGAATTTTATCAGCCCAGACTTCAGCCTTCTTATCCAGAGGCAGATAGGTTACTCTGTCAGAGACATCCACCAGTCTGGTAATAGGATCTGATACTATACAGGGCAGACCTGTGGCCTGAGCCTCAACCATGGCAATTGGCATTCCTTCATAAAAAGAGGGAAAGATAAATGCATCCATGGCAGAAAGCAGTGCCGGAGTATCTGTTCTGACTCCTGCCAGTATTACATGATCTCTTAATTCAATATTATCAATCTTCTTTTCAATCTGTGGTCTTAAGTCCCCGTCTCCCACCAGTAATAGAACTGTATCAGGGTTCTTCTTAACCATTTCCTTTAATACGTCCAGCATGAAGAAATGATTCTTAACAGGCATAAAATTGCCAATGTGACCAACCACAGTCTTATTGTGCAGAGATAGTTTTTTTCTGGTCACATCTCTTTCGGACTTTTTAAAGGAAAAATCCTCTAAATCTATGGCATTCTGAATTACTCTAAAGTCCTGTCCCTTTCCATACAGCCACTCACCTGCCGCTTCAGAACAGGCAAACCGCATGGTTGCCATCTTGTTTAGCATAGGCTGAAACATGTAATGGGAATTAGGATTTGGTGTACTGGTAGAATGGGAATGAGGAATTCTTACCCTGGCACCTCCCATTTTTGCAGCAAGCAGATCCAGTGCCACCATGGCATTGTCCGCATGTCTGAACACCACATTATACCCACCTTTTTTTACAACACTTCTAATATCCCTGAAGTTCTTGATGGGGCTGTCATGCTTTTGGGTAGCCACATAGATTTTTCCACCCATGGACTCAATTTCCTCTTCAAAGCTGACTTCCCTGTGTTCATGAACAATAAAGTCAAACTGAACCTTACTTCTGTCAATATGTCTGTATACATTCATTATGTAATTTCCAATCCCGCTGGGAGCCATGGAACCTACAATATGGAGCATTCTAACCATTTATTTACTATCCTATCAATTTCTTTTCTGTCGTTTTCTTTCCTGTCTCAATATTTAAGATTATGACAAATTCGCTTTGTACCAGTCGATAGCCAGAGCTATTCCCTTTGCAAAATCAAATTCGGGATCATATCCCAGGAGCTTCCTTGCTTTGCTAATGTCAGCATTTGAGTGTTTAATATCTCCTGCTCTGTCTGGGCCAAAATTAGGCTCCACATTTTTGCCAAGAGCCTTGCACAGATCATAATAGATATCAATCAGATATTCTCTGCCGCCGTAGGCAATATTAAATGCATTGCCGGCAGCCTCACTGGGAGCCAGGCACGCTTTCAGGTTCGCCTCAATTACATTATCAATATATGTAAAATCTCTGGACTGTTTTCCATCACCATTGATTGTTGGAACCTCTCCTGCCAGCAGCATTCTAATGAACTTTGGAATTACTGCAGCATACATTCCATCAGGATCCTGTCTGCGACCAAATACATTGAAATATCTCATGGCATATGTATCCAGACCGTACAGCTTCTTGTACAGCTTACCATATTCTTCATCCACTCTCTTTGTAAGAGCATAGGGGGATAACAGATTACCCTCCTGACCTTCAACCTTAGGTAATACAGGGTGATCGCCATATACTGATGAGCTTGAAGCAAACACAAACTTCTTAACGCCAGTCTGTCTGGCAGCTTCCATCATATTTAATGTGCCTCTGATGTTAATTTCTTCATACAGCAGGGGCATCTCAATACTCCTTGGAACAGAGCCCCAGGCAGCCTGATTTAATACAAAATCAACTCCCTCGCAGGCTTTCTTACAGGTCTCAAGATCTCTGATATCGCCCTTGATAAAAGTATAATTTTCTCTGTCCATAAGGAAATCCACATTTTCCTGTTTTCCTGTAGACAGATTATCCAGGCATCTGACCTGATAACCCATTGTTGTAATTGCATCACACAGATTTGAACCAATAAATCCTGCTCCACCTGTTACCAAAAAAACGCTTCCCTCTGGAAATTTTAACTCTTTATAGCTCATATTACACATCTTCCTTTTCTAATCTCTCAACCATATTAATGAGTCCACGGCTTTCTGCTAAGACATAAATTGTATCACCGGTTTCAAATACAAAATCCGGGCTCAGCAGATAGTTCCAGACTCCATCTCTATTAACCCCAAGAACATTGATTCCAAATCTGGCTCTTGTGTCGAGACTTCTCAATGTTTTTCCAGCCCATTTTTGGGGGATTGATATTTCGGTAATGCAATGATCGCTACTAATATTGATATAATCCTTTACATAGTCTGTTGCACATCTGATACCTATTTTTTGAGCAGAATCTCTGTCAGGATATATCACCTCATCGGCACCATTCTTGCTCAAAAACTTTGCCTGAATTTCCCTGTCAGCAATACTGATTACATGTCTTGCACCCATTTCCTTAACCAGATCGGTTATTTCAAGACTGTTCTGAAAATTTTCACTCATGCAGACAAAGACATTGTCAAAATTTCCAACTCCAAGACTCCTTATAACCTCAGGCTTTGTACAGTCTCCAATCTGGGCAGATACCACAACATCCAGCACATCCTTGAGGTTCTCTTCATTCATATCAACTACCATTACCTGACTTCCAGAATCAACAAGAGTCTGGCACAGATAATGACCATATATTCCCATTCCAATTATGAGGTTCGTTTTCATTTTTCCCTCTTTTTCTTTCAAATCAAAAATCAAGTTTTAATTCTTATCCTACGTTCACTTTTCCTTCAGGATATCTGATTTCGCTCCCGACTCTGGACTTTACAAAGCTCAATGCGAAGGTTAAGCTTCCTACCCTTCCGAGATACATTAAAAACATAAGTATTATCTTAGGAACTCCATCAAGACTTCTTGTGATTCCTGTAGACATTCCAGCCGTACCAATTGCTGAGAAAACCTCAAACAGTACATCACTTTGTGGTATCAGGGGATGCCAGGTCATTATTATTACAGCCCCACATAGCGCCAGTGAAAGATTTAATACCAGCACTGTACAGGCCTTCTTTATTGTTTCAGAGCCTATACGTCTTTTTAAGATATTACAGTCCTTCTCATTCTTTAGGCTGCTAATGGTATAGGCTAACAGAACCACAAGTGTTGTAGTCTTTATTCCACCCGCTGTAGATCCCGGGCAGCCTCCAACGAACATAAAAATCACTGTCAGCATCTTGCCTGCCGCTGACAATGCACCTGTATCAATCGAGTTAAAGCCTGCTGTTCTGGGAGTTACAGCCGAGAACAGGGCTCCTAAAAAGCTATCCCACAGGTTCATATTCTGTAATAGGTTATCCTTCTCAATAATCCAGAAAGCAACAGTTCCGCCAACCACCAGTACCAGCGTGGAAATCAGTACCATCTTGGTATGCAAGAGATATCTTCTGCAGCTGTTTCTATGCGCTAATATATCTTCCCAGACAATAAATCCTATGCCGCCTATCAGAATCAGGGCAGTCACAGTGAGAATAACCAGTCCGTCTCCTGCGTAGCTAACCAGCGAGGAATATTCTTCTTTGTATCCAAAGATATCAAACCCTCCATTGCAAAAGGCCGATACAGAGATAAATATTGCAAAATATATTCCCCTAAAAAAACCGTACTCCGGAACAAATCGAAAAGAAAGTAATATTGCTCCCAATCCCTCAAACAGAATTGTTCCCTTGATTATCAGTTTGACTAACTTGACTCCTCCCGCCAATTGCAAAGAGCTGATACTTTCCTGAAGTATAGTCCTGTCTTTTAGGGATACTTTTCTTCTAAAGGCCAGCGAAAATGCTATTCCTATGGAAACAAATCCCAGACCACCAATCTGAATCAGTGTCAGTATCACCAGCTGTCCAAACAGCGTCCAGTGAGTATATGTATCTTTTACAACAAGTCCTGTTACGCAGGATGCACTGACAGCAGTGAAAGCGGCATCCAACAGGGTTGTATTGCCTTCCTTGGTGGAAAAGGGCAAAAGGAGCAGAACCGTTCCTGTCACTATTATCAGAAAAAATCCCAGCGCGATAATTTGTAATTGTGTAAGACCTTTTCTTTTTTTCATTTTTTATCTTAATATCCAAACCGGCCAGAGACCGGTCTGGATTAACTATTTATTCTTCCTCGGGAATTGCATGTGCCAGGCACAGCTCTGCCATCTGCTTGTCATCTACCACATCAGGAGCATTGGTCATCAGACAGCTTGCATCCTTAACCTTAGGAAATGCCATAACCTCTCTGATACTGTCAGCACCAACCAAAAGCATAACCAGTCTGTCCAGACCATATGCCAGTCCGGCATGAGGTGGAACTCCATACTTGAAGGCATCTAAGAGGAATCCAAAACGATTATGCGCATCCTCTTTTGTGAAGCCCAGGATTTCAAACATCTTCTCCTGAACGTCAGACTGGTAGATTCTTACAGAACCACCACCAAGTTCTACACCGTTAAGTACGATATCATATGCCTTGGCACGAACCCTTCCAGGATCAGTATCAAGATACTGCAAATCTTCATCCATAGGCATAGTAAACGGATGATGCATAGCAACATATCTGTTTTCCTCTTCGGAGTACTCTAACAGAGGGAATTCAACTACCCACAGGAAGTTGAACTTGCTGTGATCAATGAGACCCATTGCCTCTCCCAGCTGAAGTCTTAGAGCGCCCAACACATTGTATACTACTCCCAATTTGTCAGCTGCAAAGAAAAGCATATCTCCAGGTTCACCAGCCATCTTCTCAACCAGCGCCTTGAGCTCATCCTCTGTCATGAATTTTGCGAAGCTTGATTTGTAGGTTCCATCAGGCATAACAGCCAGGTATGCCAATCCCTTTACTCCATAACCCTTTGCGAATTCTACATAGGAGTCAATTTTCTTTCTGGGCATTTCAGCCTGTCCCTTGGCATTAATACCACGAACAGAACCACCTGCCTGAATAGCTCCGGTGAATACACCAAAACCGCATTCCTTTACTACGTCGGATACATCTGTAAGCTCCATTCCAAAACGTGTATCAGGCTTATCAGAACCAAATCTGTCCATTGCTTCCTGCCATGTCATACGGGGAATAGGCAGTGTAACATCCAGACCAATCGCTTCCTTGCAAACCTTCTGGATAAGTCTCTCGTTGACACCGATTACATCATCTACATCTACAAATGAAAGCTCCATATCAACCTGTGTAAACTCAGGCTGTCTATCAGCTCTTAAATCCTCGTCTCTGAAGCACTTGGCAATCTGGAAATATCTGTCATAGCCAGAGCACATAAGCAGCTGCTTAAATAACTGAGGGCTCTGAGGAAGACCATAAAATGTACCAGGATGAACACGGCTTGGTACCAGGTAATCCCTTGCACCTTCAGGAGTACTCTTTCCAAGGATAGGAGTCTCAATCTCCAGGAAGCCTTCCTTGGTAAGCATTTCTCTAATGCTTGCAGTAATTGCAGATCTCAAAATAATATTTCTTTGTAAATCAGGACGGCGAAGGTCCAGATATCTGTATTTAAGTCTAAGCTCTTCCTTGGTCTTTGAATCAGCCTCAATAGGAAATGGAGGTGTCTCAGCCTCTGAAAGAATTCTAACCTGCTTAGCTATTATCTCGATGGTACCCGTTTTAAGATTCTCATTTACGGCACCACTTCTCTTTACTACTTCTCCTACTACAGCAACTACAAACTCGCTACGGAGTTTTTCAGCCTTTTCAAAGTTATCCTTTCCACATTTATCCTCTTCAAAGATTATCTGAAGGATTCCACTTCTATCACGTAAATCAACAAAGATAATTCCACCCTTGTTTCTCTGCTTGGCAACCCATCCCATTACGGTTACTTCGCTGCCAATGTTACTCTCTGTTACTTCTGTACATCTGTGGGTTCTATGCAAACCCTTCATTGCTTCTGCCATTTTTCTACCTCTTTGTTATTATTATATATCCTGAGAACGTATCTATTTGGGTCAAAGATAATTCCTAGTGCTTAAGCTCTTCCTTATAGAACTCCTTATATTCGCTATAGCCCTGAGCCTCCAGCTGTTCCTTCTGAAACTTCTTATTCTTATTCATTCTGACTACAAGGATCTGCTTACCCTCTTTTCTTGCATCGGAAGCCTCTTTCATCACCTGGGCAAGTCTCTCGCCGGTGATTCCCTTCTCTACCATGAATGCAATTCTCTCGCCACTGCCTGGAACCTTAAATCCACTTTCCATCAGCAAGAGGATAATTCTTTCGAATCCAATTGAAAAACCACAGGCAGGTACATTCTGACCGGTAAAATTACCAACCATCTTGTCGTAACGGCCACCGCCTCCACAGCTTCCACCGAATTCAGGCATTGCGATTTCGAATATTGTTCCTGTGTAATAGCTCATACCTCGAACCAGCGTTGGATCAAATACCATCTCAAACTCTGCTTCCTTAACAGACTCAACACTTTCAATGATCTCATTGAGGCTTTCAGCCGCATCATTATCCAGGAATTCTCCCAATGTATCCTTGAGGAAAAGAACTCCGTTGTCACTGTTTTCGATTCCTTCAAACAGGCCAACATATTTATCCACAACAGCCTTTTCAAAGCCATCATTGATGAGTTCGGCTGATACTCCTTCCAGACCAATCTTGTCCATCTTGTCCAGGGTGATAAATACACTATCATAGCTTTCTTCCTGGAATCCGGCATATGCTGCCATGGCTTTAAGTATTCTTCTCTCATTAATACGAATCTGGAAATTCTTAAATCCCAGTCTTCCAAGAGTAGTTGTGGTAGCTAATATCAACTCTATCTCAGCTATATTTGTAGGCTCACCCAGGATATCAATATCGCACTGCATGAACTGACGATATCTTCCTCTCTGGGGTCTGTCTGCTCTCCACACATTGCCCATCTGCAGAGCCTTAAAGGGTGAAGGCAGTTCATTTGCATGATTTGAATAATATCTTACAAGGGGAACTGTCAGATCGTATCTTAATCCGCCATCTACCAGATCAGCCTCACCCTTGGCTGTTTCAAGGTTGAGCTTCTCACCTCTTTTTAAGATTTTAAATATCAGCTTCTCATTTTCTCCGCCCTGCTTATTTGACAGGTTGGCAATATTCTCCACGCAGGGAGTTTCAATAGGTGTGAAACCAAAGCTTCTGTATGTCTGTTTGATTACGCTCTGTACATAATCCCTGATTTCCATTTCTTCCGGCATAATATCCTTCATACCGGTAACAGGCTTCTTTGAAAGTGCCATGTCAGACCTCCTTATTATCACAATGATAACTAAGTCGCCTATTAAAGATTTTTCCTGATTTTAGGCGCAGTTACCCAATTTTTTACATTTGGGGTCATTATACGCCAATTTTTTCCACTTTACAAATACAAGAAGCCTAACCCACAGGCCAGGCTTCGAAAAGACTTCTAAATAGCACGATTTCAATTTTTTTATTATTGATTATCCGATGTGAATTATTTCATGATTACAAACTGTCCAACCAACTGCTTAAGGGATTCAGCCTGACCATTAAGTTCAAAGCTGAGAGCCGAACTTTCCTGGCTGGTAGCGGCATTTGACTCGCCAACGGATGTAATATCTCTAATATGACCATCCAGCTGCTTTACAGCTTCTGCCTGATCATCCGAAGACTTTGCGACATCATTCACAGACTTGGAAATATTCTGAACCTTTCCAACCATCAAATTCAAGGTTTCTGCAGTATCATCAGCAATTTTTATACCATTGCTTACTGCATTTAAGGACGCCTGAATAAGCTCGGTTGTATTCTTAGCTGCTTCAACTGTCTGTCCTGCCAACGAACTTACTTCATTTGCAACAACCGCAAATCCTCTTCCTGCTTCACCCGCTCTTGCCGCCTCAATTGAAGCATTAAGACTCAGAAGGTTTGTCTGATCAGCAATACTGTTAATAGTATCAATAATAGCACTGATTTCCTTTGATGCATCACTAATGGATCTCATAGCTTCCACTACACCCTGCATCTTTTTATTACCATCTACTATTCCGTTAGCAACCTCATCAACCTCACGGCTAATTTCATCCGCCTCTTTTGCATTCTCAGCTATCTGACGCGTTATTGTTCCCACCATGTCTGATAACTGATCTACGATATTGGCCTGATCAGTGCAGCTTTCAGCCAAATTCTGTCCCGCGCCTGCAATCTGGTCAGCTCCGCCGGATACCTGTTCAGACACAGCCATAATCTCACTCATACTTTCAGATATCTGTACAGAGAACTGATTAATAGCCTCCTCAATTTCCTTAAAATCTCCATTAAATTCGTGTTGGAATTCAATATTGAAATTTCCACCGGCCATTGTCTGCATAATATCTTTAATCTCATCAATGTATGTACCCATTGACTCAATAGCTCTCCTAAGCTGACGGGCTACAACACCAATTTCATTTTCACTATCATATTCAATTTCAGCATGGATATTACCATCAGCAATCTCTTCGGATGCTTTTGCCAGTATTGAAAGTTCATCAGAAATTGATTTTATCAAATCTCTTGATCTCTTGTTTGAAATAAGTATACAGCTGGTCAGCATCACAATGGCCAATATTATTGACACAATAGTAATCAGCATAATCAGCTTAAATTTTCCTTCAATAGCATCCTTTGCAAGAGTTCCTGTCAGATCAAGAGAATCTGCGAGCGCCTCTGAAACATCATTATAGGTTGTGTTAAAATACTCCAAAGCGCCTTCCAGATCCTTCGCTTTTACCATATCTAAGAATTTGTACGAAGCCTCTTCAAAGGCTGTCCATTTACCCATTAGATCAGAATTTAGAGTATCATCATTAAGATTCTTTGTAATAGTCTCTATCCTACCCTGAATCTTAACAAATCTTTCATCGAAATCATCCGACTGTTTCTTTGTTATTTCATCATCATTGGATGCCAATGCAAAAAGAAGTCGCTTATTAATTGTCTGGACATCCTTTCGAATCTCCATCTGGCTGGTATCTGTTACATACTGAACCTTGTAGAAATCAGATACATTGATTGCAATAACAGCCAGCATAACCATGATGATTATACTGCTAGCTGCAAACATGCCATTGCTTATCGAAAACATCGACTTCAGTTCCTGGGCAATTGTTTTTTTGCTATTTTTTTTCATAAGTTTCCCTTTCTCATATATGCATTTAATTTTTACATACAAATCTTGTCCAGATCACTAACTTTTACATCCAGCTGCAAATAAAACAGCTTACAGCTTACCCTTGTAATAATATACAATTTTACAGTGCCAAATGTAAAGAAAAAGAAGCCGGAACAATCCGGCTTCCTCTACAATATTATCCTTATTATACTACTCCAA
Organism: Lachnospiraceae bacterium UBA1729; assembly: GCA_002315945.1. Taxonomy (GTDB): domain Bacteria; phylum Bacillota; class Clostridia; order Lachnospirales; family Lachnospiraceae; genus UBA1729. Next base: position 21,322 of record DCIJ01000042.1, read on the forward strand.
CACTCTCGCCATGCTCAAGCATTCCATCTACCACAATCACATCTGTTTTTCCATTTTCTTCGGGGTGTTCCATCCGGTCAATCAGTTTATTGCCCGCCTGGATACCCATGGAAGTTGTATCCTGTCTGATTGTAGTAATATGAGGTTTTACAACCCCAACAATATTGACTCCGTCATAACCTGCAATTGAAATATCTCCTGGCACCTGCTTGCCCATAATCTGAAGCATATTCAGTCCGCCAACTGCAACCAAGTCATCTGGATACAGTATACATGTAGGTGGCTCCTTCAGATTAAACATCGCCTTTGTCAGAGAAATACCTTTTTGATGATCATGATAAGGACATGTATATATATATTCCCTGTTAACCTCTATATTCTTTGACATGAGATAATCATTATAGGCTTTGAGTCTTAATTCAGTTACAGGACTCATCTCACCATGAATATATGCAATTTTACGATGTCCTCTCATGTAGACAAATTCCATGAGCTTTAACATATCATCATAGTGATTAGAAGCTATATTTACATGTCTCTCACAATCATAGTCGATTGTAACCAAAGGAAGTCTGCTGGCAAGCAGTTCCTTTGTCTCATCTGCATTAAAATCCGCACACAGAATAAATACACCATCAAAATTCATGTATTTACACTGCTCAAGATAAGACAGTCTGTCCGCAACCTTACTAATATTAATAAAAGTAATGGTATAGCCTCTCTCCTCAACCGTAGTCTTAAAGCTGTTAAGAATTCTGGTAAAGTGTTCGTGCAAAAGTCCCATACCCGTGTCTTCAGACAGAAGGACACCGATATTATGAGTCTTCTTACTTTTTAATGTGGCCGCCATATAGTTTGGTACATAGCCCAGTTCTCTGGCGACCCTTTGTATCTCTTCTTTTTTATCAGGGCTTATATCGCTCCTGTCGTTCATAGCCTTGCTGACTGTGGATACTGCCACATTACAGATTTTGGCTATGTCCTTCATTGAAACACTGTCTCTCATAGTATGCTTGCTTTCATCTAATAATGGTTACCCCAATTAACCCTTTACAGCACCCGCTACCATACCCTTAATAATCTGCTTACTGAATACAAAGTAGAAAATTACGATTGGTGACATAGTAAGTAACATAGCTGACATGATCTTAGGATAGTCAGAAGTGAACTGTCCGGTAAACTGTTTCAGTCCCAGAGGAACTGTATATAACGCTGTACTCTTAATAAGAATCAATGCAAAAGTAAATTCATTCCAGCATGTGAATACATTGATAATACCTACTGTTACAAGAATAGGTTTGCAAATAGGCATTATGATTGAAAACAGTGATCTTGTAAAGCTGGAACCGTCAATCGCTGCTGCTTCTTCCAATGCTGTAGGAATTCCTTTCAGATATCCCTGTACCAGGAATATTGATACTGGCAGGTTAAATGCCAGGTAGGGAAGTAACAGAGTAAACCATTTATCATTAATTCCTGCTCTTGAAAAAATAATATAAATAGGTACCAGCAATGAATGAATAGGAATAAGCATACCCATCAAAAACATAATGTACAAAGGTTTGTTCATGCTGAAATTAATTCTCGAAAGAATATAGCCAAGCACAAATGCACACAACACAATCAGGAACACCGACATAATAGTCATTCTCGCACTGTTAAACATTGAAGTGGGAAGATTATAGTCTGTGTTTGAAAGGATTCTATGATAGTTATCAAGGGTGGGTGCCTTAGGCAGGCCCATAATGTCTCTGTTGAATTCTCTCTTAACCTTCAGTGATGAATAGAACATCCATACCAACGGGAAAACACATGACAGTGAGAATATCCAAAGCACAACATTTGAAATCACTCCAAAGATAGTATTGGCAACCTTCTGGCCCTGAGTTTCATTTTTTACAACTGTAAGTTCTGCCATAATTAGTTACCCCCTTTCTTTGCTTTTCTAAGCGCTTTCATTCTCTCTCGCGCCTGTTTGTCGCGCTCTTTTAGCATTTTCATTTCTGCTCTGTCGTATTTATCAGTCATTAAATAGTTCATTAACCACTGTGATCCACCAATTACTGCCAGTGCCAATACGAAGATTGCAACTGAGATACATGAACCATAGCCCAGATTATTCTGCTCGAAGGAAACCTTATATCCATAGAGGGCCATAACCATTGATGAATATCCGGGACCACCACTAGTCATAACCAGGATGTTATCAAAGGCTTTCATGTTACCAGCAATACACAGGGTTGTACAAACAATAAGTGTATTCTTAACTAATGGAAGAATGATGTAACGAGCACGCTGAATAGCTGTAGCTCCATCAATCTCTGCTGATTCCAGGATCTCTGTATCAATAGCAGCGACACCTGAAAGAAGGATAACCATATAATATCCAATAAACTGCCAAATAAGTGGAATTGTTACAATCCACATAATAATCTTGGGCTCATTGAGCCATACAATCGCTGAATCTCCCTTACCAGCCAATTCCAGAAGTGCATTCAGCAAACCTTTTTTATAGTCATAAATCATTGTCCAGATAAAACCTACGCACACTGCGGAGATAGTACTGGGGAAGAAACCAAATGTTCTGTGGATGCCTTTGCATCTGACGAACTTAGAGTTAATCATCAATACAAGAATAAATGCAATACCAATCTGTCCAATAATACACATCACCACCAAAAACAGGTTGTGTCTGAAGGATGCCCAGAAGGTTGCATCAGCCATAAGCTGAGAATAGTTTACAAATCCGTTAAAGGTTTTGTTCGGGCCACCTCTCCAATCGAAGAAGCTGTAAAACAAAGCTGCTACCAATGGCACAAAAACTGTGAAGACAAATACCACAACAGGAATTGCCAGGTACGCAACTATGACTCTCATTTTAGGTTTTATTGAGTTCAAATACATGTGGATACCTCTCTCCCAATTAGGTTAAAAAAGCCACCGGAGGATGCCTCCGGCGGCTCCGTTTAATCAACGTTTTTACTTAAATATTATATCATTTGGTGAACTATTATTTGCACCAAGCTTCGTATGCTGCCTGTGTATCAGCTGCTACAGTTGCAGGATCCTTGTCGCCATTGCACATTTCCTGAATCTCTGTGTTAAGAACTGACCATACAGAACCATCTACGTAAGAGTCATAGATTTCACAACCCTTTGTATCAACATACTGGAAGTTGTAGAACTCCTGCTTAACTCTATCGAATACAGAGAGGTCAAAATCAGCCTTGCAGAATCCGCCGAGAGCGAAGTTTGCGCCAACATAATCTGCGAATACAGGACCTGTAAGTTCCTGAGCAAGATCGATACATGCTGCTAACTTAGCAGGATCTTCAGCAACCTTAGTATTGATAGCGATACCATAACCAAGACCGATGTTCTGGAACTTCTCATACTTTGTAGCATCTGCTGCCTGAGGAAGAACTGCAAACTTAAGGTTGTTTACAAGATCTCCATCCATGTTCTCTGTGATGTAAGCTTCATCCCAGTTACCACCGATGAATGCAGGGCAGTCACCAGCCAAGAAATATTCACGAGCTTCTTCGTTGTTGATTGCGTTGAAGTCTGTGTTAAAGATTCCAGTATCTTTGAAGAGCTTCTGTGTCTCTGTAAGAGCTGCTACGAACTCAGCATCTGTGAATGCTGACTTGCCGTTTCCTGAAAGGATATTTGAGAACCATTCTGTTCCTGTGTACTGATATCCTAAGCATGAAAGGAAGCAAGAGTTCATCTGCCACTGACCTGAGTTACCAAATGCGATTGTGTAATCATAGCCATTAGCCTTGAAGTACTCGTTAGCCTTCTCTACATCTTCCCATGTTGTAGGGAAGCTATCAAATCCAGCTGCCTTGAATGCTGCTTCGTCGTAGCAAACTACTGTACATGTACCACCTGTAAGAACAGGGTATGCATAGTACTTACCATCTACTGTAAAAGGTACTAAGTAGTCCATGTTGTACTTGCTAGCATAAGGTGAAGATGTGATGTAGTCTGAAAGATCTAATACAAGACCCTGCTCAACCCATGCGATTGTGTTCATACCCTGAAGTAAGAATACATCGGGAAGGTCACCAGCTGCTGCTCTTGTTGCGATCTGCTGCTTGTAATCATCGTTTGATAATACTTCCTGCTGAAGATCGATATCAGGGTTAGCTGCAATCCATGATTCAATTGCTGCTCTGTGAGATTCTGAACCACCGTTACCCTGTGCTTCTTCTGATGTTGAGAAGTGCATGTAAGAGATTGCTCCAGTATATCCACTGTCATTTGCTGCAACTTCTGCTACAGGAGTTTCCTCCTTCTCTGCAGGTGCAGCTTCTTCTGCTGCGGGTGCTGCTGCCTCTTCTGCGGGAGCTGGTGTAGAACCACAACCAACTAAAAGAGTAGCTACCATTGCTGCGCTAAGAAGAGCGCTAAGCATTTTCTTTTTCATTGTAATTCCTCCTATGAAATTATTAATAAAATGGTGTTTTATTTTTGTTTTAGTAATTTTGTTCAAAAACTTTTTATTACTAAAACGTTTTCATGGGTAAATACTAACAACGAAAACGTTTTTATGCAACCTTTTTTTGTGTTTTTGCGTATTTTTGTTAATTTTTTACAAATTTCCACGAAACATTTTAGTAACAAATTACGTTATTGCGCCCTTCTCTTCTTTGTGATAATTTGTGCTTAGGTACATTTTTTATATTATTTCTATTAGGAGGTTTTAGTTATGGAAACCCGTATTTTAAAGGATAACTGGAAGTTTACACGTCTTGTAAATCAGACAGAATTTGAGACATCTCTTCCAGCCAGTGCCTATTCAATACTTTACGAAAACGGTATCATTGAAAATCCTTATTTTAAGGATAACGAGGACAAGCTTCATGATCTAATGGAAGAAGACTTTAAATTCACCTTGGATTTCAATGTTTCACCTCAGTTTCGAAACTGTGATATGGTGATTCTTTCATTTGAAGGTATCGATACCAGTGCCCACATTTCATTAAACAGTCAGAAACTGGCTGATGTATGCAACATGCATCGCACATGGAGATTTGATGTAACTTCTTTATTAGAAGATGACAACAATCTTGAAGTGGTCTTTGATTCTCCCTTCAGAATTGCTAAGGAATCCTGGGACAAATGCCCAACCAGAGGCAGCGAGGATGCCTGGGAAGGTTTTTCTAATATAAGGAAAGCTCATTATATGTATGGCTGGGACTGGGGCGCACATCTCCCCGATGTAGGATTCTTCAGGGATGTTAAGCTAATTGCTGTATCCAAGGCTTCGATTGATTCCTTCTATATTACCCAGAATCATTCTGATGGACTTGTTGAATTAGCCATCGACCCCACTTTCAACTCTCCCTTCTCTAATAAGGAGTTTGAGGATCTGTCTCTGGTAGAGTTGAATGCAATGTCCGATAGTGAAAAGTTTAATTACGTAGTAACCGTGGTTGCTCCTGATGGAAGTTACTTCTCAGTGGATGATTCTCCCAGCATGGTTTCTATCACCAGCCCCCAGTTATGGTGGCCAAACGGTCTGGGCGATCAGCCTCTGTACCAGATCAGGCTGGATCTGTACGACAAAGACGATGTATTAATAGATTCTCAAATCAAGAGAATTGGACTTCGCACCATGACCATGCACATAGAAAAGGATGAGTTCGGTACCAGCTTTGCCCATGAAGTAAATGGTCAGACTTTTTTTGCAATGGGTGGCGATTATATCCCTGAGCAGCATATCATTCCATGGAAAACCAGGGAAATGACCGTTCAGCTATTGAACGACTGCAAGCTTGCCAACTTTAACAGCATTCGTGTATGGGGTGGCGGCTACTATCCCGACGATTTTTTCTTCGATATGTGCGATGAGCTGGGACTTGTAATCTGGCAGGATTTCATGTTCTGTTGCTCTGCCTATGAGCTTACACCAGAATTCGAATCCAACATCGTTCCCGAGTTCGTTGATAATATTAAGAGAATTCGTCACCACGCTTCACTGGGACTGTGGTGTGGTAATAATGAAATGGAATCCTTTACAAAAGATGGTGAATGGATTTCCAAAGAATCTGAAAAACGTGACTATCTGTTTATGTACGAACGTATTATCCCTTCTGTACTTAAGCAGTATGACCCCAATACATTTTACTGGCCTTCAAGCCCTTCCTCAGGTGGTTCCTTTGACGATCCTCAGGATCCCACCAGAGGTGATGTTCATTTCTGGCAGGTATGGCACTCAAGCAAGCCTTTTACAGAATATCGAAAATATAATTTCAGATATTTGTCTGAGTTTGGTTTCCAGTCATTGCCTTCAGTTAAGACCTTTGAAGAGGGTATCTCCGATGACCCGGCGGACATGAATCTGTTCTCATACAATACAGAAAAGCATCAGCGAAATCAGGCAGCCAACGGCAAAATAATGCTGTACCTGCAAAAGACCTACAAGTATCCCTATAATTTCTCGGATATGGTATATGCTTCTCAGCTGTTGCAAGGTGATGGAATCAGATATGGCGTTGAACATTTCAGAAGAATCAGAGGCTGCTGCATGGGCGCTGTATACTGGCAGCTAAATGACTGCTGGCCTGTAATTTCCTGGTCATCCATCGACTATTATGGCCGTTGGAAAGCACTTCACTATTATGCAAAACGCTTCTTTGAGCCCGTTCATATTTCCTGTGAGGAACAGGGCTGGGTTAGTGCTTCACAACCCGACTTTAACAGAATTCATTTTGACGAAATGGAAAAATCAATTCGTCTGAATATAACAAACGAAACCAGAGATACTATTAAAGGTATTGTTCATTGGGCTCTAAGAAATACAGACTCATCCATAATCAGGGAGGAAAGTACACCCGTCACAGTGGATCCTTTCAGTGCAAAATGGATGGACAAGGTATTGCTTCCAGAAGCTGATTTGAGAAACAACTATGTCTCATTCCAGCTGATTGATGAAGCCACCAAGGAAGTAATTAGTGATGGAACCGTAATATTCGGCCTTCCAAAATACTTTAATTATTCAGATCCTAAGCTTACCGCCAGTGTAAATGGGGACGAAATCACCATAACAGCAAAGGCTTACGCCGCAAGTGTGGAAATATTAAATGATAAAGAAGATTTAGTATTGTCTGACAACTATTTTGACATGAATGCCGGCAGCAAAACTGTTAAAATCCTTCGTGGAGATGCTTCCAGTCTGAGACTTCGATGTGTCGCAGACATAGGAAGATAAGCTGAACATATTGCTACCCTCTAAAGCACCGCCAGGTGCATAACGAAAAATGCCAGTCCAACGACTGGCATTTTTATTTCTATTTATTTCCAATAGTATCAATATCATAAGGCGTTGACTGATATACATAGAAGTTGAGCCAGTTTGTATATAACAGCTGACCAGCACTTCTCCAGTTAACAACAGGCTCCTTTGTAGGATCATCATCGGGGAAATAATTCTTTGGAATAATTGGATTCATTCCCTTGTTCAGATCACGGAAATATTCCTGAGACAGAGTATCCTTATCATACTCGGCATGACATGCCACAAAGAACTTTCTGGAGTCTGTGGTCTTCACAATGGCAACACCTGCCTCTTCTGCCTCAGCCATCAGTTCCAATTCAGGAACTGCCAGAATCTTCTCTCTTTCCACTGTCATAGCTCTACTGTGGGGAGCATAAAATACATCATCAAATCCTCTGAACAATGGGGATTTTGGCTTCAAAACACTGTGCTTGTACACTCCTGACAGTTTCTCCTCTCTGTCATAGCGTTCTATGCCATAATGATAATACAGGCCTGCAAAGCACGCCCAACACAGATAGAATGTGCAGTGTACATGGGTCTCTGCCCAGTCCATAATCTCGCACATCTCTTTCCAGTATGCCACGTCCTCAAACTTTACATAGTCAAGAGGTGCGCCTGTAACAATCATACCGTCAAATTTACGTGTCTTAACCTTGTCAAATGTGGTATAAAAGCTCTCCAGGTGGTTAGCATCCACATGAGTAGGTGTATAGCTGGCTGTCTGTAACAGTTCAACATCCACCTGAAGGGATGTATTTGACAGCTTTCTCAAAAGCTGCGTCTCTGTAACTTCCTTATTAGGCATCAGATTAAGAATCAGTACGTTAAGGGGACGAATGTCCTGGTGCATGGCACGGAACTCCGTCATTACAAATATATTTTCTTCTTCCAAGATAGCCTGTGCAGGCAGTGCATTCTGAATTTTAATTGGCACCGGTATTTCCTCCTAATCTGATTTTTTTCTCATCTTGTTATAGTAGCCTTTTATCAGATTTGTGTCAAACCATTCCTTCACCGTATTATCCCGCCCCGGTCAAGTGCCACAACAGTCTTCCTGCCAGATTACATCCTACCATTTAAATTCGTATATTACCTTCTTGCAATATCTCTGGCCCGCTTTAACTATAGGCACCATTGCTTCCTTTGAATTATTTATTGCATTAGGAGCATACTGCGCCTCCAGACAGAAACCTGCATGGGGACCATATTTTGCTCCGTCTCTTCCTGCTAGTCCATTCATATATCCCGCTGTATAAAGAAGCACACATGGATAATTAGTCATAAGCTTCAGACTAATTCCCGTCCTGGGACAATATGCACTGGCTCCATAGTATTTTGCTTTATTCAGAATAAAGCAGTGGTTATAGTCTTTTCTGATATTCATGTCAGGATGGTTACAATCGATATCTCTTCCAATCTGCTTAGCCTTGGTAAAATCCAAGGGTGTATTCTCCACCCTGCACCTGTTCTTCGAAGGAATCCAGCTTTCATCCACACAGGGATAATAGTAGTCCGCATCTATTACCAGTTCATGCTCAAGAATATCTCCCGAATCATGTCCACCCAGATTAAAGTAGCAGTGGTTGGTCAGATTTAACAGTGTCGTTTTATCAGGTATGCCCGAGAATTCTATCATAAGCTGATTTCTTGCATTCAGACTGTATTTGGTCTCAACAGCCACCCGTCCCGGATATCCCTGATCCATATCTTCACTTTCCAGGGCAAAAGTCACCTCCTGGTCTGTCACTTTCTTAATCTGCCATAATCTGTTGTGATAGCCACTGGGGCCACTGTGATTGTTATTACTCCCTTCATTTTTTTGAAGAAAATACTGTTTTCCCTCCAGAAAAAAGGTTGCCCCTTCAATTCGGTTTGCCACTCGGCCTACTGTAGCACCAAAGCAGGGATTTTTATCACTCACAAACTCTTCCTCTGAAGCCGAGCCCAGTACTATCTCTTTAAAAGAGTTTCTATACGGAATTTTTATCGAATATACACTGGCCCCCCAGTCTGATAATGTGACCTGCATATTATTAGAGTTTGTAAGTTTTATTAATTTCATAGGCCAACTTCCCTAGGTGCAGTCCATCACACGTCTGGCACATAGTTAGTGTTCACAGCTGGCAGCCTAAACTGCCAGCCATTTTCTACTCACACATAGCTTTATATATCCTACAATTCTGATGATTGTAATCATATTTCAAGGCTTCTTCAAAGGATGCCTTAGCTCCCTGTCTGTCCTCTAATCCAAGCTTGGCCAGACCCATCAGATAATAGCAGTGTGCTTTATTAAGCACAGTAAGATCATTATCAAATATCAGGAAATCCGGTAACGATACAGCGAAATAATCGTATTCAACCACATCATTAATATGTCTCTCGCCATAATCCATAAGCTTGTTGAAGCACTGGCAGGCCAGCTTCACATCACCTGTCTCTGCACTGGCCAGACCCTTGTAGAGAATCATATCAGCAGGCTGATCATAATAATACATTGCGCTGGCGGGTTCATTATCACCCTGCTTTGCGTTTTCCATGCAAATCAGGTACTTATCCATATCTCCAAGAGCCTTGTTAACCATTCCCAGATAATAATAGATATTATTATCCTTAGTTCCTTCCAGACGGCCTTCCCCAAGATTATCCGGATATTCCAGACATTTTTCCAGAAGCTTTCTTGCTTCTTCGTTATTTCCCTCCTTCATCTGCTCCTTCGCAAGGGCTAGCAAGGAGATTTTGTACTGTCCGGAGATCTTTCCTTCTGCCCCTTCCCAGGGTCTGAAGTGGTGACTCATAATCAGGCCGTAGGCCTTTTTATTCTCTCCTGCCAGATTCAGAAGTGTAACCCATTCCAGCATGGCATCATCTCTTTGTCTTACTGTATCCTGGTACTGCTCATATCTGGCGAGTCTCTCATCAAAAGGAACCGACAGCTTCTTATAGAGCTGATCTAATTCCAAAAAAATTCTGGAATCGGTTGTATCCAGTTCAAATGCCTTTTCAAACTGCTCCCTTGCTTCATCATTCTTTCCCAACTTATTAAAGTATGCTAAACCAAGATTTCTATGGGCTGTCGGGAAAGAGTCATCCAGTTTTACGGCCTTCTCCCACAATTCAATCGCCTTATCAAACTGTAATTTGTCGTAATACAGATTTCCCAGGTAGTAGTATGCTCTGGCTCCATCAGGATTCAGTTCAATCGCTTTATTAAGGGCCTCTATATCCTCAAGTTTATTTGGGAAGCAACAGTAGGGATTACTTTCTTCTGCTTTTCTTATTGTTTCAATACTTCTTTCGCTTTCTCCCATTTCAAACTGATACCAGGCTTTGTAATAATAGGACATAGGCGTCTTATTTTTACAAGTATCCAGCATTTCTACCGCTTCTTTATAAAAACCTCCCTCGGCATAGTCTCTGGCTGCCAACAGATAGTTTTCATGATAGTCTCTCATAATACGAATCATATCATTCAGAGCATTGTCTTTATCCACATCCTTAAGATGACATTTTTCATATAACGCCAGATAATCAAAGGGATCAATGCTTAAGCTTTCCTCAATCCACTCTGCTGCCTCCTTGTTACATCCAAGACTTCGTAACAGTACCGCCTTAATACCTCTGGCTTTTATATTATGACTGTTTTTAATAAGGCTCTTGTTTATCAGCTCCAGAGCAAGTCTGTAATTTTTCTTTTTTGACTGAATTACAGCTGCATAATAATAGCTCATTTCCTGCTGTTCGCTGCTCCATGCTGCCTTATAGAAGGCATCATAGGCTTCCGAATCCTTCTTTTGTGCCAAAAGACTCAGACCCAGATTGTAGTAGGCCTCAGAGTTATAAGGATTAGGGCTTCTAAAAGTCAAACGTTTTATTGCATTTCTAAAGTATTTTTCACTTTCTTCAAAGCAGCCCCTTCTATAGAGAAGCATTCCATAGGCATTATTTATTCTGCTGTCAAGAGGATCTCTTTTTAGTCCCTCCAGATAGTAGGGATCCGGCAGCCAGGTAGCATGTCTGTGCTGTTCAATATGCTGAGCCGTTAAAAGAATTTCCTCATTGGTCATTATCTCTTCTGGCTTTTTTGCTGCCTGGGCAGGCTGTGCCAGTTCAGGAATTCCTTCTGGTTCAGGTGTATAGTTCACCAGCTCTCTGCCATCACTCATCACACTGACGCTGAGATTTTCAAGCTTATAATCACCCTTCCCAATGTTCTTTTCAAATACCTCAACAGGAGAAATCGTAACTACCTCTTCATAGATTACTCTCTGGCCCTCCGATACCCTAATAAGAGCATTTTCAAATCTGCCAGTCGAATACACTGCAAGGAATATTCCATCCTCATTCTCCTGAATATTAAGGCAGGCATCTACTGTTGCATTCTTTACATAGCCCACTTTCTTATAGGGCATAAAATACTGGGTAAAGCTCTTTTCCTCGAAGGGCTTAAGCCATGAAAAATCAGGCTGATTCTCAGTATATACACCCGTCATCAGTTCAATGTATGGGCCATCTTCATCAGTTAAATTTCTGTCCCAGGCCTTTCCAAAATCTCCACATCCCCAGGTCCACTGCTTTTTACCAGGTGAGAAGTGATGATCTGCCACATGTAAAAGTCCCGCTTCCTTACCGTAATCATATCCACCTACAAAATCATATTTTGAGGTTTCAGCCATATAGGATGTAGGCACTGGTATATTTTTGTATCTGGAGATATCTACACCTTCACTGTAGTCATGCTTGTAATATATTCCCTTAGCTATAGGGAATCTGGATACATCCCTCTTGCCGTGATCCATTACAGAATGAACATCAGGTGGAAATACCGACTGTGTATCATCATTTACAGACACCGCAGGATTAGCCCACCACAAAAAAGTCTGAGGGATAGGAGTTCTGTTATACAGCTGACCTGCTATTTCAATATATGCTTTTCCCGGATACAGGGTGAATCTGGCAATACCCTTGGTCCCATACATCTGATCAGTATCGTTTACCTCCAGAGTCTTGCTGCCATCAGCATTTTCCCTTAATTTGTAATCCACCGGTGAATATGTGGTTGGTCTGTGATGCTGGGGCCAGTTAAACTCTATTCCACCAGAAATCCAGGGGCCACACAGTCCTACCAATGCAGGTTTTACCACCTGATTGTAATATACAAAATCATAATCATTAGTCTTGTCATAGGCTCTCTGAATTCTTCCGCCCAATTCAGGCAGAATCATAACCTTAATATACTCATTTTCCAGATATACAGCTTTATAGGCCTTATCTGTCTTTTCATGGCTGATGGTCTCAATTGTAGGATAGGGATATATCTTTCCACTGCTACCCTGATACACACGTTTTTCAAGAAACATGGGATTCTTATCAGGCTCACCCACTTCATAAGTAGGAATAATAGTTTCTTCTTCCCAAATTCTAACTGTATCCATTTTTGTCTCCTTAATAAATTGTTTTATTTATTTGCTTAGAGTATACTGAAGAAAATACTGTATTTTTAACATCGTGGCTTGTTTTATTGCGATAAATTGCCTTCACTCTGATTTTTAAAAAATACCTGCCCTAATGCAGGTCAAAGGGGAGTTTTTATGCGTTCATTAGAAAAATTCGTGACAGCAGATTCCGATTACTATCTGTATACAGCCAGCACTCAGGCTTCACGCCTGTTCTTATATCCTGTCTGTGTCGGTTATTTCAAATATGAACCTGGTTATTCCTTAATCAGGGCCAAGTATGACAGTTTTCTGGTTATGCTTATCACCAGAGGAAGTGTCCTCATATCTGACGACAAAGGAACCTACGAAGCAAAATCCGGTACGGCAGTACTTTTGGACTGTTATGTACCTCACAGCTACAAGACCTCCAGTGGATACGAAGCCAACTGGCTTCATTTTGATGGTCCTCTGGCCCGACAGATGTATGAGACCATCCGTTCAAGCAATCCCACCTATATCATTCCTCGCAATTCTCAAACCGTTTCAAAGCACCTGGATAGAATATGTAATGTTTTCAGATGCTCTGAAACCGTTATAGAACCCGAGATTTCTCTTTCCATACAGACAATCCTTAACGAACTTTTGTTATCCAAGAACTCCACCTCTGGTGAGTCCTATGTAAACACCTCTCTATCGGATACCATTTCTTATATCAACGAGCATTTTGATGAAGATCTGTCTCTGGAGGATCTGGCAAGACACTGCAATCTGAGCCCTTTCTATTTTACAAGGGTTTTTTCCAATGCCACCGGAATGACTCCCCATAAATATCTGCTTACAGCCAGAATCAACTCTTCAAAATTTCTTCTCAAAACTTCCGATTTATCAATCAAGGAGGTTGGTTTCAAATGTGGCTTTTCTACCGAGAGCAGCTTCTGTAATACCTTCAAAAAATTTGAAGGCCTGACTCCAAGCCAGTATAAGCTAAGCCTGGAGTCGTAAACCTTAAAATTTATCTAAAGTACGATTTACTTAGCTGCGTCGCCCATAACTTCTTCGTAGTTTTCAGGAGTAACAACTATAGCATCTACTGCCTTCTCAAGTGGTACATCCTTGCCATCGATGAGGTCAAATACTGCTTCTACAGAACCACGGCCAATACCTAACTCTGAGAAGTATGCTGCTGCCTTCATGCAGCTGTCCTTCTTAAACTCATCCTTTGCCATGTAAGCACCAAGACCTACTACGCATGCATCCTTGTCAAGACTTGCAGTTTCAAGAGCTCTTACTGCACCTACAGTACCTTCTTCGTTAGCACCTGTAACAATCCACTTCTTAATCTGAGGGTTACCTGTGATAATAGCTGCTGCTGTTGTATTTCCCTTATCAGTTGTTCCATCATAATCTGCATAGAATAATCTTCCATCTTTTTCAATCTGGGGATTCTTTGCCATGATTGCATCATATTCACCATCTGTACGAGGAACACAGCTTGATACTGTACTCATAGTCATAAGAAGGAGTCCGCATTCAGCATCATCAGCAAGTCCGTTGCTTGCAAGATATTCATTAATCCATTCACCATTTGCAAATCCGATGTTATAACCATTGATTCCAACCCAGGGAACCAGCTTCTCGCCGTTCATCTCAAGGCCATCATCTGCTGCAACAATAGGAATACCAGCTTCCTTGCAGGTATCAACTACAGCCTGTGACAAGGTCTGATCAGGTATACATGTAACGATACCGTCAGCATTATTTGCGATAGCATTATTAATATCATTAAGATACTGTTCAGGGCTCATCTTAGAGTCTACATAGTAGAATTCTCCGCCAGCTTCTTCAACTGCTGCCTTAGCTGCCTCACCTTCGTTAATGAACCAGCTCTGATCACCAGCCTTATAGATTCCATAGATTACAAGCTTTCCATCACCATTTCTGTCGTGAGTTACTGCTGAAGCTTTAGCAGGCTCATCTTTTGCAGGAGCTGCTGCCTCTTCTTTTGCTGCGCCACATGCAGTGAGTGATAAAACCATTACTGCCGCCAATACAACTGATACTAGTTTGCGTTTCATAAAAATAAATCCTCCTTCATTTACCATTTCATAATGTTTTTTATTCAGGTTCTTACCCCCTGTATTATTACGAAGCCTGCAGTACCTCGCTATAATCATATAAAATTAACCATTCTTCTTTGAAAGCTCTAAAAGCTTCTGATCATTTCTTGTCTTTCTAATGTAATCTGCTGTCAATGCAAACAGTAGCAGTGCACCACGTGCTACATACTGCCAGAATGATGATACATTGACCATTGTAAGTCCGGTGTTAAAGGACTGAATAAGTAGTACTCCAATTACAGTTCCAAGCATATTTCCTACACCACCCGAAAACGATACTCCACCAAGGATTACCGCTGTGATGGCATCAAACTCCAGGTTGATATTAGCTGCCGGCTGACCGGAATTCATACGTCCTGCAAAAATAACTCCTCCGATACCGCACATGATGCCCATCATGATAAAAGAGATTGTTACTATTCGCTGAGGATTAAGTCCTGCCAAACGCGCAGCCTGTGGGTTTCCACCAATTGCATATACGCTTCTACCAAATTTTGTCTTGGCCAGAATGAATCCAAATACTACAAATGCTATAAGCATAATCCATACAGAAATAGGAAGGCCCAGAAATCTGTCCTTTCCAATAGCTATGAAGGTCGCATCCGTAATTGCAACCGGCTTTCCATCACAGATAATGTAGGCAAAACCTCTTATGATAGCCTGAGTAACCAAAGTTGCAATAAAAGCCTCCAAATGAATCCTGTTAACCATGAAGGCGTTGAACATACCAACCAGTGAACACACCACAAGTGTAACTATCATTGCCAGCCAGAAGTTCATTCCAAAGTTTGTTACTAACAAGGCTGACAGAACTCCGGCAAACGCACACAGAGAGCCAGGACACAGATCGTTTTGCAGCTCAATGATCAGATATGTGTGGGCCACAGCTACCAGTCCAACCAGTGCAGCAGCTGTCAGGATATTAACCATGTTGGTGGTTGTAAAATAGTTCCTATTGAGTCCTGAAAATACTCCCACTACTATAAGCCAGGCAATTATCAGCACCAGGATATTGCCATTAATTTTAATTTTTCCAGTTTTCATTGTCTTAGTTTTCCTCCATCATTCCCAAGCCTAACAGCTTATCTTCGGTGGCATCCTCTCTCATTACTTCTCCTGATATCTTTCTGGATCTCATAACTATTATTCTGTCTGACAGACCCATAACTTCAGGAAGTTCCGAGGATATAAGAATGATTCCCAGTCCCTGCTTCGCAAATTCACAAATCATGCTATAGAACTCAGCCTTGGCACCTATATCTATACCCTTTGTAGGCTCATCCAGTATCAGAACCTTGGGCATTGTAGCCATCCACCTTGCAACAATGCACTTCTGCTGATTACCACCTGACAACTCTACTATTTTCTTTTCAGGATTTGGGGTTTTGATGTTGAAATCCTTAATTCCTTTAACTGCTGCCTCATCCTCATCTTTTTTCGAAATAACACCAAATTTGTTGGCATGCATATCCAACAGGGAAATGTTGATATTATCTCTTACACTCAGGTTGGCAAGAATACCCTGCGTCTTTCTGTCCTCCGGTACCAGAACTATTCCCTTCTTTTGTGCTTCCCCTGGTGACTTGCACTTGATTCTTTCTCCATCCAGGTACACTTCCCCTGACAGCATCCTGTCGGCTCCGATAATAGCTCTCATGGTTTCTGTCCGTCCTGCACCAACCAGTCCCGAAAAACCAAGCACCTCACCCTTGTGAAGGGTAAATGAGACATCTTCCACATAGTCGCTGGACAGATTTTTTACTTCCAGCAAAACATCTCCTATCTCTTTGTTTCTATCCAGTTCAGAGTATACAGAACCCAGATCTCTGCCAACCATCAGCCTGATAAGTTCATCTCCATCCGTCTCTTTTGTGACCTTGGTGGTTACGTATTTTCCATCCTTAAATATGGCCACCTTATCTGTAATTTCATTTATCTCACTCATTCTGTGGGATACATAGATTACTATTTTTTTCTCCTCTTTAAGTTTTCTAATAATCTTAAAAAGTGATTCAATCTCCGCATCTGACAGACTAGCTGTTGGCTCGTCAAAGCATATTACCTTGAGGTTATCACGGCTGTAGGCTTTCATTATCTCAACCATCTGCTGATATGCAATTGAAAGATTCTTTACTTTTTCTGATGGCTTAAGCGGGAGTCCAAAGTCATCAATGATTTTTGCAGCCCGTTCATTGGCTTTCTTGCTGTCTATCACGCCAAATTTGTTCGAAGGCATCCTCCCCAGATATATATTCTCAGCAATTGAAAGCTCCGGAAGTATCTGTCTTTCCTGATAGATAATGCTTATTCCTGCCTCTATTGCTTCATGAGGATTTTTGAAATGAGCCTCCTCACCATTTATCAAATATTGCCCTTCATCCGGCTGATAATCCCCGTTAAGAGTTTTTAGCAGTGTGGATTTCCCAGCTCCGTTCTCGCCCAGGAATGCAAGCACTTCTCCACCGAAAGCCTTAAAACTCACCTGGTCCAGAGCTTTAACGCCCGGAAAATACTTGGTAATATTCCGGAACTCCAGTGTGTCCACCATCACTCATCCTCCTTCTCGTAAAAATTAGTAAGTGTTTTCTTCAACTCTGATATCATCATAGCTTTCATTTTCTTTCATGTAATTAAACAAAATTGCGTGTCAGTTGCAAAAAATTGCTTTTTCAAGCCGCCGCAAAATTGCGCAAAAAAAGAAATCCTTCCACTGTTTTGGTTGGATTTCACAATATTAAAATTCTGCTTTTATTTACTTTTCACAAATCATCACAACACTTAAGTATACATCCCTCGCATTTGCAAATTTTGCTTATTTTGAAGCATCCTTTTTGATTTTCTTCATATGCTCCTTGATTTTCACTTCGTATCCCAGGTCACCCGGCCTGTAAAATTCCTTACCATTTAGTTCGTAGGGTAGGTACTGCTGCTCCACATAATGGTTTGGATAATCATGTGCATATTTATAACCCACTCCATGCCCCAGCTTGGCACTGCCCTTGTAATGAGCATCCTGCAGATGGGTTGGTATTGGCAAATTGCCTGTTTCCCTGACAGTATTCATAGCATCTCCTATTGCATTGACAGCCGAATTAGACTTGGGTGCTGTAGCCAGATAGGCAACTGCCTGAGCCAGAATTATCTGGGCCTCCGGCATTCCCACTCTCTCCACCGCCTGAGCTGCGCTGACCGCAACACTTAAGGCCTGGGGATCTGCATTGCCGATATCCTCGCTGGCACTAATCATAATTCTTCTGGAGATAAAAGTCACGCTTTCACCTGCATACAGCATTTTTGCAAGATAATATATGGCTGCATCAGGGTCCGAGCCTCTGATACTCTTAATAAATGCCGAGATGGTATCATAGTGGTTGTCTCCACCCTTATCATATTTAATCACCCTCTTCTGGGCGCATTCTGAGGCCACATCCAGAGTAATATGTATCAAGCCGTCGTCACTTCTTTCGGTGGTCATTACGCCCAGCTCAATTGCATTAAGAGCACTCCTGGCATCGCCTCCGGCCATATCGGCTAAGAATTCCAGGGCATCCTCATCTATTATGGCTTTGAAGGCTCCCAGCCCCTTTTCCCTGTCCTCCAGAGCCCTTGTTATCAGCGCCTTTACATCATCCATTTCCAGTGGCTTTAATTCAAATATTATTGATCTGGATATAAGCGCTCCATTCACTTCAAAATATGGATTTTCAGTAGTTGCCCCTACTAACACTATGGTTCCATCTTCAACAAATGGAAGCAGATAATCCTGTTGCCCCTTATTAAATCTGTGAATCTCATCAATAAACAGAATGGTTTTTTTGCCATACATACCCTGGAGCTGTTTGGCCTTTTCAACCACCTCCTCCATATCCTTCTTGCCCGCCACCGTTGCATTAATCTGTGTAAATTCTGCTTTGGTTGAATTAGCAATCACCCTGGCCAGAGTTGTCTTACCTGTTCCCGGCGGTCCATAAAAAATGACAGAACTCAGCTTATCAGCCTGAATAGCCCGATATAACAGCTTGTCCTTGCCCACAATATGTTGCTGTCCCACCACCTCATCCAGTGTCAGGGGACGCATTCTGGCAGCCAGAGGAGATTCCTTCTCCTGGGTCTGCTCTCTCATATATGAAAATAAATCCACTAATTTTCTCCGTTCATACTTATATCTGGTTTCCAGCTATCCTGGCCATCCACAACAGGTTCCTCTACCGTATGCTTGCCTCTTTTCTCCTGAGCTTCCGAATCTGCTGAATCTGTAGTATTTTCAGCACCTGCGGCATCTGCCGTGCCTTCAGCATTTTCAGCGTCTTCACCTGCGTCAGCTTCCTTGCTTACTATCTTGAAAAAGCTATGGGTTGTAAGTGCATCGTCATGAATCATGGCGACATTCTCCCACACTTTGTTATTCATCTTCTTTACCAGGCCTTCTGCAAAAGTATCATATTCTTTTTCAAAAGCAAGCTTTCTTCGTTCCTCGAGGATTCTGATTTTATTAATTTCAGTTTCAGCCTGGTTATTTGTGGATACACATTTTAAAATATATAACCCTTCCGACGCCTCCAGCACTTCACTAATCTCATTTTTATCAAGACCAAAAACTGCTTCTTCAAATCCACTGTCTCGCTCACCACGTCCAATAGAGACGGTCATTTCCTCTGCCTGATTATACTGGGCAGACAGAGATTCAAAACTTTCCTCTTCGCCTATTCTTCCTCTTATTTCCTCTGCTTTTCTAAGGGCCTCATCCTTCTTATCCTGAGCGTAATGAATCAGATTCCCCTTTTCATCCTCTTCTGCGGTTCTAAGAAATATCTGTTCCACCAAAACCTTGCGGGCTTCATCATCGCTGATTTCAGGATTGATGTCTGCAATTATGGATTCATACAATTTGTCTGCCAGCATATACTCTTGGCACATGGTGGTCAGCGTTGTAATATCTATTCCAAGTATTTTTACTTCTTCTTCAGTAAGACTGTCAAAATATCTGTTAGCCCTGGTCAGTGCCTGTTCTCTTTCTTCCTCATCCAGACCAAGACCATAGGAAGCCGCCAGTATATTCATTGTCTTCACCTGAGAAATCCTGGAGAGGGCCACGTCCTTAACACTGTCCTCCAGTGTCCTGCCGTCCACCTCTTTTTTCCAGATTCCAGTACCCATGTTAGCTTCATATTCCTTCTGAATATTGGTCAGATAAACCATATATTCCGAAAGCTTACAGGACACATCTTCAATACGAAACAGCTCATCTGCCCCAAAGCCATGAGTCAGCACAAGGATTCTGTCACCCTTAGCTTTTTCCTCAGACTCATCCTTTCCACATCCACCGATGAACAGAGCACTCAATATGCAAATAATTGTTACGGTTATTACTTTCTTCATCAAATTAAAATTTGTCACTGTATTCTCATTTTGTCACTACATTTTCATTCTGTCACTATTTTATATTTTTTCCCAGTCTGGAGCAAAGAGTCCTGCCGCTCCACCAGTGTGAACAAACAGCACATTATCATCAGGCCCAAAACACCCTTTTCTGGCTCTCTTCACAAGTCCGGCAAAAGCCTTGCCCGTATAACATGTATCCAGTACAATTCCCTCCAGTCTCATCATCAAGGATATGGCTTCGATGCCTTCCTTGGACGGGATAGAGTATCCAGGTCCCGCCATTAACTCCAGGTCAATCTCCGGAATATCAACATCTGCACCCAGTAGCTCACCGGTCTCTTCCATAATCCCACCAACTATCTTCTCAAAGGGATCTGTGTCCACCGCTACAGATATAACTCTTGTATCAGGCATAAATATCCTGGCTCCCAGTGTTGAACCTGCACTGGTTCCGCCAGACCCACAGGGAACCACTATATGACTAAATTCAATTCCCGACTGGGCTATCTCCTTCATACAGTCAATATATCCTAATGAACCCAACCCCGTAGATCCTCCGCAGGGTATCTTGTATACTTCTTTACCTTTTTGGGCAGCTATCTCATCCATTCTTTTATATACATCATCATAGCTGTCCGAGTCTACGAATTCCACCTCCACGCCCATCAGGTGGTTTAATATCTGATTTCCCTTTAGCTCAGTGATACCACGTTTTTTCAAAACCAGGACACATTCCATTCCACATTTCAGGGCACAGGCCGCTGTAAGCATAGCATGATTGGACTGAGCCTGTCCTGTAGTCATTACCAGCTCGTACCCCTTTTTCTTGGCATCCATCAGGAGGTACTCAAGCTTACGTACCTTGTTTCCTCCCAGCATTACTCCACACATGTCGTCACGTTTTATCCAGACATTAGTGCCCAGTTCTCTGCTCATATTTTCCAGTTTATACAATGGAGTTGGAAAAAGCCCCAGACTAATCTTCTCAAAAGTATTCATACTATCCCTATCCCGTTAAAAACGCGCACTATCAGGCGTACTTTTTAAAAAGGGCCGCCCCAAAAGGCAGCCCTGCATAATTATTTTTTCACAGTGTCACACGCTTCGCGAGTGTCCTTATGCAATATATAAAAGTATTATTTAATCTCTACAATCCAGCCTTCTGGAGCTTCGAGTCTGCCCATCTGAATTCCTGTAAGAGTATCATACAGCTTCTTGGTAACAGGTCCCATCTCGTCCATACCTGCAGGCAGGCAGATTTCTGTACCATGATCAAAAATCTTTCCAACAGGAGAGATAACCGCTGCAGTTCCGCACAGACCAGCTTCAGCAAAGTCCTTAAGCTCTTCCTTAAATACTTCTCTTTCTTCTACTTCCATACCAAGGATTTCCTTGGCTACGTAGCAGATAGAACGACGTGTGATTGAAGGAAGAATTGTGCTTGACTTAGGAGTAACCAGCTTGCCATCCTTGGTAATAAAGATGAAGTTAGCTCCACCTGTCTCTTCAACCTTGGTTCTGGTTGCTGAGTCAAGATACATATTCTCAGCGAAGCCTTCCTCATGAGCAGTTACAATTGCATGTAAGCTCATTGCATAGTTAAGACCAGCCTTGATATGTCCTGTTCCATTTGGTGCTGCACGGTCAAAATCAGAAATCTTGATTACGATAGGCTTAGCGCCACCCTTGAAGTAAGGGCCTACAGGAGTAGTAAGAATTCTGAACTGATATTCATCTGCAGGCTTAACACCGATAACAGGGTTTGAACCAAACATATATGGTCTGATGTATAATGAAGCGCCACTTCCAAAAGGAGGTACATATGCTTCGTTAGCTTTTACTACCTGCTTAACAGCTTCAATGAACTTGTCCTCAGGGAATACAGGCATCTCAAGTCTCTTAGCAGAATCTGCCATGCGGCTTGCATTCAGGTCAGGACGGAAAACCACTGTTCTTCCATCTTCTGTAGTATAAGCCTTCATTCCTTCGAATACTGTCTGTGCATACTGAAGTACACCAGCGCACTCGTTCAGAACAATGTTAGCATCTGTTGTAAGCTCACCATCGTCCCACTTTCCATCCTTAAAATTTGAAACAAAACGGTAATCTGTAGTGATATATCCAAATCCAAGATTACCCCAGTCGATATCTTTTTTAGCCATTGTTTTTTCCTCGATTCCTTTTTTATTTTTATTTCTTGATAAGCAGTGACTTACCAGTCATTTCCTTAGGCTGTTCCTTGCCCATTACCTCGATAAGAGTAGGAATAATGTCTGCTAAGCATCCGCCCTCACGAAGTGTATATGCCTCATCATAGTTTACCAGGATGAAAGGAACTTCGTTAGTTGTATGAGCAGTAAATGGATTGCCTGTCTCATAGTCAACCAGCTGTTCAGCATTACCGTGGTCAGCGCAGATGAACATGGTACCATCTACACTCTTAAGAGCTTCCACTGCCTTGCCAACGCACTCATCAACTGCTTCTACAGCCTTGATAGCTGCTGCTTCAACACCAGTATGACCAACCATATCAGGGTTAGCAAAGTTGATGATGATTACATCATATTTATCAGATGTGATAGCTTCGCAGAGCTTGTCACATACTTCGTAAGCACTCATCTCAGGCTTCAGGTCATAGGTAGCAACCTTGGGAGAATTTACAAGAATTCTGTCCTCACCCTTGTTAGGCTCCTCAACACCACCATTAAAGAAGAATGTAACGTGTGCATATTTCTCAGTCTCAGCAATACGAGCCTGAGTCATGCCATTAGCTGCAAGCCACTCACCAAAGGTATTTGTAACTGCAATCTTGTGGAAAGCAACTTCCTTGTTAGGAATGGTAGGATCATAATCTGAGAAGCATACATACTTAATATCCAGTCTGGCTCCTCTGTCAAAGCCCTTGAAATCATCATCACAGAAAGCTCTGGTAATTTCTCTGGCTCTGTCAGGACGGAAGTTGAAGAATACTACAGAATCTCCATCCTTAATTGTTGCAACAGGTGCGCCATCCTTAACTACTACAGTAGGCTTAACAAATTCATCTGTCTCATTTCTGTCATATGACTCCTGAATAGCCTGAGGACCACCAGCACTTGTAAGTCCCTCACCCTTTGTCAAAGCATCATAAGCAAGCTTTACTCTGTCATAGTTGTTATCTCTGTCCATTGCATAGTAGCGGCCGTGAACTGAAGCAATACTTCCAACACCAATCTTAGCCATCTCAGCTTCTAAATCCTCTGCATAGCCTTTTCCACTTGCAGGAGGTGTATCTCTACCATCTAAGAAGCAATGAACATATACCTTCTCAAGACCATTTCTCTTAGCCAGCTCAAGGAGTCCATAGAGATGTGTATTGTGGCTGTGTACACCACCATCTGAAAGCAGACCAAAGAAATGAAGTGCACTGTCATTCTTCTTGCAGTTAGCTACTGCATTAAGAAGTGCAGGATTCTCAAAGAATGTGCCATCCTGAATCTCTTTTGTAATTCTTGTAAGCTCCTGATATACAATTCTTCCAGCACCCATATTGAGGTGACCAACTTCTGAGTTACCCATCTGTCCCTCAGGAAGACCAACAGCCATTCCGCTGGCATTACCCTTTACAAAAGGATATTCAGCCATCAGCTTATCCATGACAGGTGTCTTGGCCTGGACGACTGCATTTCCCTTTGACTGCGCATTTAAGCCGTATCCGTCAAGAATCATTAATACGGTAGGTTTTTTACTCATTAAATTCTCCTCCTGATTATAATATCTATATAATTATTATTGTTCACATATATATGGTTTTAGCCATCTATAAAGGATACTCCATTTTGTCCATGCTTTCAAGGATTTTTCTATATGCGCCCCGGCTAATTTTTCTATATGCAGCCTGGCTAATGCAGTGTAAAATAGCTGATATATGTATACTTCAGTTAATTCATACCTAAAAAAAGAATACGGTCGCAAAATATATAAGTTGGCTATCAACGCAGGATTAAGCTGTCCTAACAGGGATGGCACCCTCGGAACAGGCGGGTGCATATTTTGTTCAGGCATGGGATCAGGAGATTTTGCAGAAAGCAGCTGTCTGTCTATTACTGATCAGATAAACCTTGGCAAGGCTAGAGTTTCAGGAAAAATGCCTGCAAATGGCGCTGTTGCCACCTCACTCCCAGACTATATCGCCTACTTTCAGGCCTTTACCAACACATATGGACCTATTGATAGGCTCAGGTCTATGTACCTGGAGGCCGCCAACCATCCTGATATCGCAATCATATCCATTGCCACCCGTCCCGACTGCCTGTCAGAGGAGGTGCTGCAGCTTTTGGCTGAAATTAACGAGATAAAGCCTGTATGGGTGGAGCTGGGACTGCAGACCATCCACGAAGCTACTGCCAACTACATTCGCCGTGGCTACCCGCTTTCTGTATATAATGAAGCAGTAAAACAATTGAACCGGATTGGAACCAAGGTTATTACCCATGTAATACTTGGTCTTCCCGGAGAGACCCGGGAAATGATGCTCGAAACCGTTGCTCATGTAGTTGACAGCCATTCCTGGGGAATCAAACTCCAATTACTACATGTACTTAAAAATACTGATCTGGCAGCGGACTATCTGGCAGGCAGGTTCAATGTTCTGGAAATGGATGAGTACATTGATATAGTAAAATCCTGCGTAGACATCATCCCCACTGAAATGGTAATCCATCGCATTACCGGAGATGGAGACAAGAAATCGCTAATTGCTCCTCTATGGAGTGCAGATAAAAAAAGAGTGCTAAACGCACTCAATAAGGCATTGTTACAATGAACAACGACGATAAGTTTTTTCTCAACAGAATACAGGATCTGGCTAAGGCTTCCTATACACAGAATCGTTATACCTTCTCAACTTTTTTGTCTCTCGATGAACAAAGTCTGGTAGACCAGATAGCTTCAGAGATAAGCTATGCTCATTACACCTTATTTGGTGGTCACGAATGCTGTGAGCGCCAGGTGATTCGTTTTGGTTCCCAGGATGTACTGGGATATGAGGAAGATTTTCCCATCACCACACTATGCATCGAGCCACTTATGGAAAAATTCTCCGAAGAGCTGGGGCACAGGGATTATCTGGGAGCCCTTATGAACCTGGGCATCAAACGCAATGTGATTGGAGACATCATCATCAAAGATGGCAAAGCCTACGTATTCTGTCTTGACGAGATAGCTGACTATATCTGTTCTGAAATCACCAGAATCAGACACACCTCCGTCCTTATCAAGCCTCTGTCTGGAGAAATCAGTGTCCTGGAAAGAAAGCTTGAGGATATGGAAATCCTTGTCAGTTCACCCCGCTTTGATGCAGTTGTTGCTGCCCTCACTAAAAAATCCCGCAGTCAGACTGTAGAACTCTTTCGTGAGAAAAAAGTTTTGTGTAATAACAAAATATGCGAAAACAACAGTCTCACCCTGAAACCTGGCAACAGTTTTTCAATACGTGGATTTGGAAAATATATCTACGAGGGTGAAGG
Organism: Lachnospiraceae bacterium UBA1729; assembly: GCA_002315945.1. Lineage (GTDB taxonomy): Bacteria > Bacillota > Clostridia > Lachnospirales > Lachnospiraceae > UBA1729. The sequence goes on from DCIJ01000042.1 coordinate 47,051, forward strand.
TGGTAAAACACGCAAGGACAGGGTATATGTCAAATTGAGAAAGTATGTCTGAGGGAAATGTACAAAATTCAAATATGATACTACATCTTGTAGTCGTTCTAAAGTAATTCCATAATTTGCCGATAAAAATATTGAAAAAAATTTTTTGTAGGTGAATTATGCTTTCAGTTGTACATAACCTGGCTGCTATGACAGCGCAGCGACAGTTCCAATTGAATAATTTTTCCAAAGCAAAGACAACGGAGAAGCTGTCTTCCGGTTATCGTATCAACCGTTCTGCTGATGACGCTGCAGGTCTGTGCATTTCTGAAAAAATGCGCTTCTTAATCCGCGGTTTGCGTCAGGGCGTTGATAATGGAGAGGATGGAGTTTCTTTTGTTCAGACAGCTGATGGCGCGCTGGAAGAGACTACAGAAATAGTCAGACGAATGAACACTCTGTCTATCAAGGCTCTCAATGGCACCAACTCTGCCTCCGATAGGGAAGCCATCGATTCTGAATTCCAGGCTCTTAAGGAAGAATTAAATCGCATTAGTCAGACCACAAAATTTAATGACCAGAGAATCTTCGAGGATCAGGAATCTCCTTCTGCCACTCTGAAGGGCACCACCGTATGGGAGCCTAATCAGATGCATATAATTACAGAAGGAAGCAACGATCTTTCTTTTACATACACTACCGACAAGGAAAGCAACAAAACCGGTTCTATCAAAATTCCTGCTGGCGAATATACAACTCAAGAACTATTGGAGCAAATTGATGACGCCCTCTTCCAGTCTAATCTGTGGAAGGATGGTCTATATATTGAGCACACAGATGATGGAACCATCAACCTGAAGGTAGAACCCGGAACCGAAATCGGCACAATAGGTGGCGGCTTAAAGTATCTCTTCTTAGATACCTATGAAAACAGTAACCTGGGTGCCCTGATTGGTACAACTGTATTTCCAAACGAAAACTCCCGCCTAGAGATAGTCAAAGACGGTAACGATACCCTGTCCTTTTCCATAGTAAATATGAAGGATGGAGGCACCTCCAATGTTTCCCTGAAAATTCCTGCCGGCAACTATAAAAAGTCCGAGATTATCGACTACCTGAATACACAGCTTGCTGGCACTTCAGTATCAGCATCTTCCTACGGAACAGGCATCAAGTTATCCAGTGGAGACAGCATAGTTACTGAGTTCCACGGCAATATGTTCCAGATAGATACAGTGGGCACTATTAAGCACTCTGTCTTCTATGACAACATTAAATATGCCAACATCGAACTAACTCCATCTTATGTAAAAAGTGTGGGTGTACTGTCCACCAACGCAAAAGATGACGAATATTTAAAATTCCATATAAACAGCACTAACAATACCCTTACTTTTAACGATGTAAATGAAGAATCAGGTTCCGCTACCATAACTATCCCTGATGGCGATTACAGTGCTGCAGAAATGGCACGTAAGATAAATGAGTTGATTACAGCCGATTCATATTTAAATGGAAAACTTACTGCATCAACCAATAGAGAAGCTGCAGTAATTTATGGTTCTACTCAGTATTTTGATGGCATCACTCTGACTTCAACCCAACTAGGACGCCACTCTGACGTTGGATTAGACACAGGTAGCAGTGCCTACGCAACACTATTTACAGACCGAAAATATAATACTTATAGCAGTTCACAGTTTTATCAATATAGCGCATATTCTTCTGCGTCCTACTCCTACGTAACTGGTGCAAAAGAATTTGCCAGCTCAGATTTTCCCTTAACAATTTCAGCTGGCATCAACGATCAGTTCAAACTCGTAATGGAAAACAGTAATTCAACTACCTACCCTATTACGATTGCAGCAGGTACCTATACTTCTCTGGAATCAGTACGTGATGCCCTTAATGATGCGTTCAACGATAGTTCTGCTCCAGACCAGTATAAGGGAAAAGTGTCTGCTGTTATTTATAACAATAAACTTAGAATTCGTTCCAACAACGGATATGCCATTAATAATATTAATATATCCGCTGTAACCGGCAACAATGGTTATCGGGATCTGTTTACCTCTACAACTGCAAACAATTTAAAATCTCAGTCCGGCGTTCTGTTGTTAGATACCCCAGCTTCAGATGCCCAAATCAATGCCATAACCGCAGCAGACAGATATATGACAATTAATGTTTTGAATAGTAGTGGTAATAGTGTAAAGCAAAGCTATACTATAGATTTATTTGATGGGGGCTCTTTCGCAACCAGAGACTCTATTACTAATGCTATCAACAATGCAATATCTGCCCAAACTACTACCACCACCAACACCAGTTATTTCAATTCGACTTCTGGCAAGACAACCTATAACACAAACAGATATCAGTACACTGCCGGAAAAACTGTTGAAACCGAAGGTGTGCTTGGATTTGATTATAATTCAGGAGCAATAGCTACATTTAACATTTCAGACCCCAATAATATTGAGATAACTACCTCAAGCCGTTATCTCAACATTAAAATAAATAATGTCTCAAAACGATTAGAGCTCCCTACGGGCGTATACTCAATATCTTCACTGGCCAGTGCCCTCCAAAGTCAGATTGACGAGAAATACGGCACCAATCTTGGTGGTGCAGTTGTCAGCTATACTCCCAGTGGACAGCTTAAATTTACTGCCCGCGTTGATAAGGCTGACGGTAGTGGTGACGTAAGAGGAACCACCACTTCTATTTCCTTTATCGACTCTTCCATGTATCAGGAACTGATATCAGAAAAAACTGCGGGATACAGAAGTGCCTATTCTCGTCCCATTAAGGACACTATAACTGTGGACTCCAGTTCCAACCAGTATTCATTTTATTATTACAAAGATAATAACTATGTCTCTGGCACTGTCACTTTAGAAGATGGAACTTATAACCGAAGCACCTTCGTATCCATGTTCAATCGTGTTCTTGCACAGGATTCAAATCTGAATGGATTAGAAGTATCACTTAATAATGACAATACACTTAAATATTCTACCAAGAAAAAGGGTTCTGGAAACTATCTTTCCTCGAACCCTTCTGGCAATGCCAACAAGGCAATGTATGGAACCACTACTGTAACAACCCCCGATGTAAATGCTAACTTTATAGATATGGGCAATGGTACATATAAGCTTAATCTCACTGCTTCTGGTGGCACCTATAATTATTTTTCGGTTCCCAGTGACAAGGCCAGCATTTTCCAGAGTCTGTCTTCCTCATCGGTTACACCAACCTATACAGCTACACAGACCAGCTATTTGCGTTCTACGCCTTTTTCGAGTCCTATTACTATAGATAATTACAATAATGATTTATCTTTGGATTTCTATGATTATGGAACCAGGAAAAATGTCAATATCCAGCTCGACAACGGTTCCTACACTGGCGATCAGCTTGCTACTGCTCTGCAGAATAAGTTGAATACTGCTACCGGAAAGGATTCTTTTGTAGTTGAATATGATGCAGGCAATACTTTAAAAATACGTACATACCTGTCAGGCTCTTATTATCGCTTCGACAGCAACATCAGCGGTGGTTTTTATGATCGTGTCCTGTGTAGGGCCACACCACATTCTGATACCTACGCAGCTCTCAGTGATGTAGGCAGCCAGAGTAGCGATTCCTGCTACGCAGTTGGTCGAATGAATATCAGAGATGCAGAGACAGAGATCGTTCAGGGTGTTAACGACACCCTGTCCTTTAAGTACGCTGTTAACGGCACCCGCGAAGAAATTTCTCTTAAGCTCGATTCAGGTCTCTATAATGGCGATGATTTAGTAAGCATGATTCAGGGCAAGCTTCAGCAGGAGCTGGTAAATCATGGTCATCCATCTGATTTTATCGAAGCAAGTCTGGGTGGCATCGGTACCCCCGGATCAATGGACGACAACGCCCTTGTATTAAAGCTTAACCAGAATTATGATCTGGCACTGGGTGAACATATCATTGATTCTATCGGAGGAACCGCTGCCTTTGGCGTATTTTACAAGGTTGATGGGAAAATTCAGGTTGGCTATCTGATGGGAGCCAAGGATTTAACTAACGATATTACAATCGGTTCTGGAGAAAACAGATTTTCATTCGACGTAGATGGAACTACCTATTCAATTGATATTCCTTCTAACACCTATACCAAGCAGGAATTGTCAGACACTATTAATCAGTTATTTGAAAACAACAATATTCCTGCAGCAGTGGAAATAAAAAATGGCCACCTAAAGCTTAACAATAACAACTACGGCCGCCATGTAATAGAAAATGTAACCGGACCCTGTGCTGATATCATCTTCTATGACATCGATAATTTTGACGATGATCACGATACCCGCATAGTAATGAGTAGCGAGGGCAATAGAGATTCTATTGACATTCATCGCTATGCCATGAACAAATCAAACCTCCGTCTGGCTAATGCTAATGTCACTACCGAAGAAGCTGCTGCCCGTGCTGCCAACAAGACCGATTATGCCCTAACTAAAATATCCGCTATCCGCAGCAACTACGGTGCTATGCAAAATCGTCTGGAGCATTCCATCAGCAATCATAATAATACCATGGAAAACACTCAGTCCGCTGAGTCTCTGATTAGGGATGCTAACATGGCAAATGAATCATTCCGTTTTGCTATGCTCAATATCCTTACCCAGGCCGGTTCTGCCATGCTGGTGCAGGCTAATCAACAGCCACAGCAGATTTTGCGATTGCTACAATAGATAACTCATCCGTAACAGAAAAAAGGGATCTGCCAAAGCAGGTCCCTATAATTTTAATCTATATTATATTCCTTTTCTTCACTTATTTTATCTAAACTGAATCAAGCTATCAGTTCCAGGGATAATTTCTATTCCCACCTGGTCACAGATGCATGTGAACTTAACCACATCAAAGCACCTGGTCGTAAGGAAGTGAGTTGACTCCAGCAAGTGCTCAACCGCGCAATTTATATCACCCTCAACAATTTTAATTTTACATTTCATAGGAGAAGTATTGGTATAATTTGCTATAGCTTTCAAATTATTTAATACTTCATTTGATATTTTTTCATCAAAATCATTGCGGATAAAAAGAACTAACTGCTTAGGCGAATCAACATACCTTGCAAGAAACTGCTGAACTATCTCATTATAGTTTGGCACTGTTTCCATAAAGTCAACAAACACAAAGTAATTATCTTCTCCTGTATCCTTTCTGACATAATTAACAGATTTTTCGAGATATTTTTCGCAGAACGCTTCCAAATCCTCATTAAAATCAGAACCTCGTTTCCGTATTAATTCAGGTTCCCAATACCACCACTGTATCTTCTGAAGCTTCTCTATTATTTCTTCTGAAAATCTGTAACCTATTACCTTTGCCGGATTACCGCCTACAATAGCATATGGAGGAACGTCCTTTACCACGTGCGAACCATTAGCAACAACAGCACCATTTCTTATAACCACATCCGGCATAATGGTGACATCATCCCCAATCCATACATCATTTTGTATAATAACAGTACCCTTTTGATTAAATTGTGTTTCTGCGAATGGCTTAATTACCGGGGGCTGCCCTCCTCTGTTTAAAAACAGTTCAACACACCCGGTGGAGACATTTTTAATATTATGCCCTCTGGCCAATACAAATTTTATATTTCTTCCCAGTGAACAGAATCGGCCAATTTGAAGATTTTCAAAAACCTTTCTGCCTTTTAGTACAGCCACTTCTGGTTCTGCATTAATACAATATGAGTAAGCGCCAACAAAGAAATTAAAATTTGCAGAATCATCATTTCCTATGTTTGCAGTTGCATCAAAAGTTATCTGATTAGGTCCAAATACTAAAGCCATTTCTTTTTACCTATATTTCTATATATATGACCATGCTTTTATCATTTCAGGTATTCGATTTGAATACGTATGGTTTTGTATTACATTGTCGTAAATGTCTTTCTTTACCTTGTGATACAGTTCTTCATCATTGCCTATTACGCTCAAAAAGTGTAATAGCTGCTCATTATTATGGTATATAAGTATATTTTTCTCGTTTTCAAAAAATAGTGAATAATCATTGGCCATTCCTACCAAAGGGAATCCACCAGCTACAATTACTTCAAGTACCTCCTTGGAGATTGCATTATGAGAACAATGCATTGGTGGAACCAGCGTGAATTCCTTTTTTCGGTACAGCTCTTTTCTTAAATCACTATTTTTATCTATATATTCATGACTGTTCTCACATATTGACTTCAAATAGTCTTCATCCGAATAAGCAGTTAAATACTGTGACAGGTCATGGCACAGCATCTTTGTTTCAATACAATCCACCATCGGTGACAGAAACAAATCTCCCACATAAAGCTTATCAAAGCAAGGCATAACTCTATCAGGAATATCAAATAAGCCTTTTATCTTTTCAAATGCATTTGGTTGAATTGCTTCCTCTAATACATAGGCCCCTTTGCATTCTCTCTGAAAATGCAAAAATCCATACATATATCCTGCAAAAAATGTTGGGATTTTTTGATTATCAATATGTTTTTCTTTATAATTACAAAACAGATTAATACCTTTTTCAGGTTTTGTTTCCATTGTAATATCATATGGCTCTACCGCATCAGGCAGATAGAATACCTTTGATACTCCTATGGACCTTAACTTTTCAACCCAATAGCTATCACTTACTCCTATGAAATTACAAGGGTTAAGTACACTGTCTGAATACAAATCTACACATGGATATGCTAATACCCATGAACAATAGGGGATTGCACTTTTCTGACAAATATCAGACAGCGTAGCATTAAAGTTTACTGAAAATAGAATATCGACACTATTATCCTCTAATGCTTCTAAAATTTTGTCATTATTATCGACTCCAGATCTCGCAATTATTTCAACATCAATTCCAATATCAGTCATAGCCTTAACGATATAACAATCATCAGGATAACCCCAGCTTGCATACAATATTTTCATCTCTTCACCACCATCTATCTACTTTATGGCTTCAATCCACATATTTCCCATATCTGCTTGAACTGATGCTCATAATTGAACTGATCTCTTATTACTGCAAAACCTCTTTCACGGATCTTTTCTGCTTCAGCCTCGTGTTTCAGATAGAAATTGCATTTATCGATAGCTTCTTCCAGCGACCGATAAACTAATAATTCTTTTCCATCTTCAAAGTGTTTAAAAATGTCTTCCTGATAATTAGTAAGACACAGACCATGGCACCCCATGATATCAATAATTCTCTGCGGCATTCCACTGCGAATAGTCTTTAATGTTGTATTAAGATTTATCTTGCTATATCTAAATACCAACGGCATATGCTCGTTATAATCTGCAATACCCATCCTGTGAACATTAGGAATCGAATGAGTATCATAGGTGTAATGTTTAAAATTATATCTTGCCGCCAGCATCGTAAGTAATATAGTTCTTTCTTTATTGGTAACAGCCTTAGAAAGAAACAGCATCAATGAAGACCTTTTTATTTCAGATATATCTTTCTTAAAGCCACCCTCAGTCATATTTTTAACTAATGCCTTTTCAACATCTTCATTAATAATTCTGTCTACAATGTTATCTGTAATTAGATTTTCAATTACATTATTTCCATAGACCTTCAGCTGTGTATTAATTATTGCTGAAACAAATCCGGCGCTATATTCGTCAAACAAAGGTAATATAGTATCTATATCCGAGGAATACAGCTGCCCAACCAAAGATATCTGCGCCGTATATTTTAACTGTTGTAATGGCGTTGCCTTTACCGAATTGATTCGTTTTGTATCGACAGCCAGGGGTAGATAGTATAGATTTTTTCCTCCCCACTGAATATTCTGATTCATTTCTGACGAATCAAAGCAAAAAATCCTATTACACTCATTTGTCACACTAGGGTTTCTTATTCCAAGCTGAGGGCTGTCATACGTCCAGCAAATATAGAGAAGGTCATGATCTTTTGCTAAAGTTGACAGTGAATCAAAAAAATTCACACTGAATATGGCATCATATTTTTCTTCGTTTAATATTTTATCTATTTCATTTAAAAAATCGGTCCTCTCATTATCTAATCGTGGAGAGAATTCTGATTTGTGCAGATATATTTCTATATTTTGACGCTTTAAGGATTCAATAACATCAACAAAGGTTAAAAAATCCCAATAGTATACAAACAGTTTCATAATTCACCAAAAAGCGGTGCGGAAAAACCGCACCGCCACTAAACTTACGTTAATCCTACAGTATTCTAAATAATTAACCAAGAAGGCTAAGAACACCCTGATTTGACTGGTTAGCCTGTGCAAGCATTGACTGGCCTGCCTGAGCAAGAATGTTGTTCTTGCTATAGGTAACCATCTCAGAAGCCATATCTGTATCACGAATCTGTGATTCAGCACTTGTTGTATTCTCAACAACGTTGTCTAAGTTCTTGATGGTATGCTCAAGTCTGTTCTGGATTGCACCCAGATCAGATCTCTGGCTGGATACTCTCTCAAGAGCTGCTTTAATAGTCTCAATAGCATTTAATGCATTAGTATCATCTTCGCCATCAACCTTTAAGTCCTTAACGCCTAAACCAGCTGCGCTCATAGATTTAATCTTCATCTCAATCTGGTTATTCTTAGTTGCATCAGCGCCAACATGAAGATTGATATCGAGAGAACCAACATCATATTGTTTAGACGCATCAACCATATCATCAACGTCATCCTGAGTTGCGGCTCTCAACCCTGTAGGTCCGTCACTTACGCGAATCATCAGACCCGAGTCAGCTTTCAAGGTTCCATCATTTTTCAGATACTTATACAGACCATTCTCAGCTATTTCATTGCCATCCTTGTCAACAAACTGACTCTTTCCTGTTGCACCATAAGCAGAATCATTTGTCATATCAACCTTAGCTGCAGCTCTCAAGCCTGCTGTGCCAGATGACTTGTAGTATGCTTTAGTTGTATCAACTGCTGCACCAGCAGTGACCTTGGTACCAGTAGAATCATAAAGATCTTTTCCGGCAACTAAAACGTTTCCATTAGATGTAAGTGCTGAGTGGTCAGTCTCAACTTCCATATCAGAGTCAACATATTTTGTTCCACCTGCTGCAGCACTAGCCTTATAGTATGTTGAGCCTGCATTATATTCAGCACCTTTTTCTACACTTACGTAATTTCCACTTGCATCCTTGGTGTAAAGAGTTGAGACACTGATTACATCCTTTGTCTCAGTATAAACAGAGTCTGCATTAGCAAAGTCAGCTTTTTCACCACCCTTGATATGAACGTTGCTATCACTATAGTAATCTACGCCGTCCTGAACCTGAGACTTGTTTGATCCTTTTGCAAAGGTCTTAACAGCGCCAGCTGTATCAAGGTAATATAAATCCTGATTTGTTACTTTGATTTCCTTATACTTGAAATCTGTATCCTTATCATTATTAATATCGCCCTTAAGCAGGTATGTCTCGTTGAACTTTGTGGTTTCAGATACACGGTCAATTTCTGTTGTAAGCTGATCAATTTCAGACTGGATAGAATCACGGTCAGAAGCTGAGTTTGTGCCGTTAGCTGACTTAA
>DCIJ01000045.1:0-9492 GCA_002315945.1 Lachnospiraceae bacterium UBA1729
CTGATGTGAAATCAGTAATGAATGATGTTCTTGCAAACTGCAAAAAGGTTGAAGACGACTGTGAAATATTTTTTTAGTGACAGGAGCGAGCAATGAATAAGAAACAGAAAAAAGCATTAATTCAAATAATTGTAGCATCATGTTTAATGATTGCTTTTTCATTACTTCCAGTTAAGGGGATATTTAGATTTATTCTTTTTATGATTCCTTATCTGACAGTTGGTTATGATGTATTGCGAAAAGCGTTAAAGGGAATTAAGAATAAACAGATTTTTGACGAAAATTTCCTGATGGCAGTTGCAACTCTTGGAGCAATTATTCTTGGAGAATATACAGAAGGTGTTGCAGTAATGCTTTTTTATCAAATAGGTGAGCTGTTTCAGTCATATGCAGTTGGTAAGAGCAGAAAAAATATTAGCGAGCTGATGGATATCCGACCAGATTATGCGAATATCTATCAGGATGGACAGATAGTTAAGGTTGATCCGGATGAAGTAGAGATTGGCAGTATTATTGTTGTAAAACCAGGTGAAAAAATTCCTATCGATGGAATAATCTGTGAAGGAAATACTACATTAAATACTGCAGCACTTACTGGAGAAAGCATTCCAAGAGATGTCGAATGCGGTGATGAGGTAATAAGTGGCTGTGTAAATCTCAACGGACTTATTCAGATTAAGACTACTAAGGAATTTGGAGAATCAACTGTATCCAAGATTCTGGATATGGTTGAAAATGCAAGCTCCAAGAAATCAAGAAGTGAGGAATTTATAGCCAAATTTGCCAAGTACTATACACCTATCGTTTGTTATCTTGCCTTGGCAATGGCAGTTATTCCTACAATAGTAAATTTTATTATAGGAAGAGAACCTAATGCTTTGGCACATATCTATTCGGCCCTGACTTTTCTTGTAATTAGCTGCCCCTGTGCATTGGTTATTAGTATTCCTCTAACATTTTTTGCAGCTATTGGAGGCGCTAGTAATGCCGGAGTATTAATTAAGGGATCAAATTATCTGGAGACTCTCTCTAAGGTCGGAATAGTTGTATTTGATAAGACTGGTACAATGACTAAGGGCGAATTTAAAGTTTCAGGTGTGCATCATACTGATTTAGCTGGATTTTCAGATGATGAAGTATTATATTATGCAGCTCACATTGAAAGCTTTTCTTCTCATCCAATTAGTGAAAGTCTAAAAAAATACTATATCGAACAAACCGGATTACAGATCGATACCAGTCTTGTATCAGATGTTGAAGAAAAGGCCGGATATGGAGTAAAGGGAATAATTGATAAGCACACAGTTGTAGCTGGAAACGATAAATACATGAAATTACTTGCTGTCGACAGCATAGCCTGCTCCAGTATAGGAACTGTTGTACATGTTGCTATTGATGGAAAATATGCTGGACATATCCTCATTTCAGATGATTTAAAACCAACTGCTAAAGAAAGTATTGTTAAGTTGAACCAAGTAGGAGTAAGGGAAACTGTTATGCTTACTGGCGATCGGGCCAGTGCAGCTAATGCAGTTGGAAATGAGCTGAAAATCAGTAGTGTATATAGCGAATTGTTACCTGGCGATAAAGTTAGCAAAGTTGAGGAGCTGTTAGCGAAGTGCGATTCAAACAGTACACTTGCTTTTGTTGGAGATGGAATAAATGATGCACCTGTATTATCAAGAGCCGATGTTGGTATTGCAATGGGTGCAATGGGAAGTGATGCTGCCATTGAAGCTGCAGATGTGGTTCTGATGGATGATGACCCTGCCAAAATTGCTAAGGCAATCAGAATAGCCAAGAAATGCATGGGAATAGTGTATGAAAACATATACTTTGCCATCGGAGTTAAGGTATTGTGTCTGATACTTGGTGCCCTTGGGATTGCAAATATGTGGATGGCTATATTTGCAGATGTAGGTGTAATGGTGATAGCTGTTCTCAATGCGATTAGAGTTATGTTTGTTAAAAAACTTTAAGAATATTATGAGAGGTATGATATGCATAACCATAATGAAGAAAATGTTGAATGTTGCCTGGAAAAGCACATTCACACTGATATTTTAAATAGATTATCAGGAAATATGCCAGATGAAGAAACCCTGTCAGATTTGGCTGATTTATTTAAACTCTTTGGTGACTCCACAAGAATGAAAATCTTATTTGTACTATTTAAAGAAGAAATGTGTGTATGTGATCTTGCAGAGAGCCTGAACATGACCCAGTCTGCAGTATCCCATCAGCTAAAATCATTGAAGCAGGGCAGACTAATAAAAAATAGAAGAGAGGGTAAATCCATATTTTACTCTCTTGCTGATGATCATGTCAGAACTATCGTATCGATGGGACTGGAGCACATATCTGAATAAGCTGTACAGTTATATGGAAAGGGTTAGACATGTTTTGGGATAAGGCGGCAAAGCTTTATGACATATTTGAAAAAAATTATAATGGGGATGTGAACAGAAGACTGGTAAAGGAAGTAGCTGATTTGCTTAGTAAGGAGGATCATGTACTTGAATGCGCCTGCGGAACAGGAATGATTACTAAAGGTATGGCTCCTAAGTGCAAGGATATAGTTGCTACCGATTTTTCAGATGGAATGCTTAAAGAGGCTACAAAAAAATGCAGTAAATTTTCCAATGTAAATGTCAAAAAAGCCAATATTATGAATATCGAATATGCGGACGGAACTTTTGATAAGGTAGTGGCTGGGAATGTAATCCATCTGCTTGATAAACCTTATGATGCAATAAATGAATTATTACGATGTTGCAAATCTGGTGGACAGGTCATTATTCCGACCTATGTTAATAATGAAAATACAGGCAAGGCAAGTATATTTATCCGCCTGCTAGAAACTTTTGGCGCTAATTTCAAAAAACAGTTTTCATTTGAAAGCTACAAGGAGTTTTTTAGGGCAGGTGGTTTTGAGGATGTTAATTATATTCTGGTGGAAGGCAAAATGCCCTGTGCAATAGCCATTATTGAAAAGAGGTACTAATGCTAAAGAGAAAAATTCACCACGTTTTTACTAAAGAACTGGCAGATGAAAGTATTTATGAAAGGGTAGCCTCGGGAAAAGAGTACCTTGGGGGAATAATAGTAACCGATAGAGAAATTATCTTTAATAAAGGTATCAGGAAGGTTTTTTTACCCTATGAAGAAATTGTCTGGGCATACAGGCAGATTGAGGAAAGTCATATGAGTCTTGGGTGCTGCGGCGGAGTGCTTGAGGAGTTCAGAGTGATTATGTTCTGCAAAAATGGTGAGAAGGCAGTTGTTTCATCAGATCGAGAATCTATAGCAATAGCAATCATAGATTACATTTCGCAAATTTGTTCAGATGTTGTTATTGGATATACAGATGAGAACAAAGCAAAGTTTGAATTGAATTAAAAAATAAAACCCTGCGACAGATAGGTGGATTACACGCACGTTTGATAAAAGATGCAAAAAAACGACAAATACGAAGAAAACTACGCATCTGTGTACTAAAAGCCATTGAATATCACAAAAACATCTGATAGAATACAATACAGATGAGAGAAATACAACACATATGCGTCAAAAAGATACAAAAGTGTACAAATGGCTAATTTTTTTATACAAAACGTGGTGGTATTGTAATGAGAAAAAAAATAGGAACAAGCAAATCTGTAAAAAAAGCACTTATCTGGGCAACAGTTTTCATGATGAGTTTTACATCAATGGCAGGAAATCTTGGCTGTTTGCAGGTTCACGCTTCAGAAGGTGAAGACGGTACTTCTGAATCAGACCATGATGGCGGTTCTGATGATAAAAGTGAAACCAAAGATTCAGATAGCAAGGATAGTAGCGATTCTGGAAAATCTGGTTCATCTGAATCAAGCGCTCCTGATTCTGTAAAGAGTAATGATAATTATAAGAGTTCAACTGAAAGCAGTAATAATGCCAGTGAACATATTGCAAAAGCAGAGAGCAAGGTTGCAGAAGCAAATAGAGAAAGTAAAACGACCGAATCTTCAGTAGAATCAAGTCTTTCCAGCTCAAATAGTAGTGTTTCAAACTCTAAAGCTGCTGAAAAAGAATCTGAAGACGCTATCGAAAAAGTTTCAGAATCTGTAGATGCTGCCAAGGCTGCTAAAGAAGCCTGTGATGCTGCAACTAGAAGCGAAGAAGCAAAAGAATATGCCGAAAAGGCTAGTGAAGCTGCAAAAGAAGCACAGGATAATGCAAAAGTAGCAGAAGACAAGGCTAAAGAAGCTAAGCAGGAGTATGAGGCTGCATTAAAAGCTTATAATGAAGCTAAAGCTAAAGCTGAAGCAAGGGATGCATTGAACGATACCGCTGCAAGCGAAGCTGCATCTGAATTAGAAGCTGCTAAGGAAGATCTTAAAGTGGCAAAAGAAAAATCTGATGCTCTCACTGTAGAAATGAATGCTGCGAAGGATAAAGCAGATCAGGCATTGGCAACAGCTGAAAAAGCTGCTGGTGTTGCTCAGGATGCTGAAGAGGATGCACAGGCAAAGGCTGATAAGGCAGCTAAGGATGCTGCAATTATTGCTGCAGAAAACGAATATAAGAATGCTACAGATGAAAACAGAGCAGAGAAGACTATCAGTGTATTACAGGCAATGTATCCTGGAAAACAGATTTCATATGATGATAGTCTGAAGATGTATGTCCTGACCGAAGGAGAAGATGAAACAGCAACAACTTCTTATGTAAAAGTTGGAACAACTGAAAGTGGATATTTAAGTGCTACACCAGTAACTAAAGATACAAAAGATTCTGCACTTAATATTAATGATCCTAGTGATGCGGAAACATTGACAACATCAATTGAATCTTTTGATGTTAAAGATTCTGTATCATATGATATTGACTATGTTGTAACGGGAGTGTGTAAAACAAAGAGTGACATGCATGCACCTCAAACCTTATTGGCAGAGTATGAAAGTGCCATAATAAGTGATGTTGATGCATTTAATAAGTCAAAATTTACTATCGGAATTAGAGCATCATTGCTTAATGAAACAGATAGACTTGGTTATAATAACATTCCAATTGATAAAATTAATCAGGCAAAAAAATATGAGATTAAGCTTTTAGTGACTGCAGAAGTGAAGAATGGAAAGGTTGTATATACTTATACAGATACAAATCTTTATGGGCAGACACATAAATTAGAGGTTCCAAATATTGGAGTAGAATATTTTTCATATTCTGGTTCATGGGCTCAGGTCGCTGGAAGTGATGTAAAAGGCAATCTTTCAGGAATTATTGATAACAAAGTAGCAAGTAAATACAATAATTCTTACACTGTTAACGCAAAAGGCTCTTATGATGAATATTCAGACGGTGTATCGGATTTAAGAGGTATAGCTCTTGTTGAGAAGAAAGCAGCTGATGAAGCTGCAGCATATGCTAAAAACCTTGAAAATGAAGTAAAAGGCTTAGAAGAAGCTGTAAAATCAGCAGAAGATAATGTTAAGAAATTAGAAGATAGTAAGGTTTCTGCTGATGAGTTAAAGAAAGCAAAAGACATTCTTGATATTTTAGAAAAGAATCTCAAAGAGCTTGAAGAAAAAGCTAAGGAAGCTAAAGAAGATGCCAAAGAAGCTGAAAGAATTGCAAAGGAAACTCAGGACAGAGTTGATCAGCTGATTAGACAGGAAAATGCTTCCAGCAAAAAAGATAATAGTGGCGATAGAACTGAAAAGAAGGACAATACAACTGTTGTTACCAACTCATTTGAGTCGGTAATGGAAGAACCTTCTACTGAAGATGCTGAGACAGCTGGTAATACAATTGCAGAAGAGGTTTCAATTGCTATTGAGGATGCGTTGACTCCTTCAACTGCAGGTGGTAGCAATAATGAATCAGTGTCTGCATCAAAGGTTACCGTAAAGGGTACTGCAAAGAATCTGAATCTCTTTGACATCGATGAGGATGGCACTCCTTTAGCAGATGGTGGACTTAGAATCAACGATGAATTGGTTCCACTTTCAGCTCAGACAGGTGATGATACTCTTCCTGTATTACCTATTGCAGCTTCAGGACTGGCAGCAATGGCAATGGCTATGTTTGCTGGCAAGAAGAAAGAGAACTAGTAATTATTAATAATAATTTAAACTTCCAAATTGGTGAAGAAATTCCGGTTTGGAAGTTTTTTTATATGGAAAAATTAAGTTTGTTTGTGATAGACTATTTACTTAGATACATATTTTTTCCGAAATAATAATATTTGAAAGGTATAGTAAAAATATGCGAAAAATTATTCAAAGAGGCTTTAGTGGAACTACAAATTCTGAACCATCAGCCAGAGAGCTGGAGCATGCAAAACTTGTTAGAAGAGCAGCTGCTGAGAGTTTTGTACTTTTAAAAAATGAGGGAATGCTACCTGTTTCAAAGGATGTTCCGCTGGCACTATATGGCAGGGGAGCCGCATATACAATCAAGGGCGGTACCGGAAGCGGTGACGTAAATGAAAGAGAGAGTATTAGTATATATTCAGGTCTTGTTAATTTGGGATACACTATCACTACCAAGGAATGGCTGGATAACTATACTAAAGAATTTAGTGGATTACGAGAAGAATGGAAGCAGACAATTCTCAAAAAAGTTAATGAAGAAAAGCAGGACTTTTTTAATGTATATTCCACAACACCATTTTTGACACCTGCTGGTGATATGCCCCAAAAAACAGACACAGATACTGCCATATATGTATTGAGCAGAGTAGCTGGTGAAGGTGCTGACCGATTCCTGGATAAAGGTGATTATTATCTAACTGATAAGGAATATGAAACAATAAAAGAAATATGCAGACTATATGATAAGGTTCTGCTGGTGATAAATTCAGGCAGTGTAGTGGATTTGTGCTTTCTGGATGAAGAATGGGCTGGTTCTGTTAAAGCGGTTATGTATATATCTCAGCCTGGTATGGAAGGCGGCAATGCATTTGCAGATGTTATCTCAGGACAGATATCTCCCTCAGGTAAGCTTACAGATACATGGCCTGTTAAGTACGAGGATATTCCTAATGGCATGGATTTTTCCCACCTGAACAATGATGTATCTACAGAGAAGTATTCTGAGGGGATATATGTTGGATACAGATATTTTGATAGCTTTAATGTTCCAGTTCGGTATGGTTTTGGATATGGACTGAGCTATACCAATTTTGATATTGAACTTAAGGATATTGCAATAAGTAATATTAATAAATCAGAAGCTGATGTTGATATGCACAGGGTTGATCCTCTGGAGAATGTCCTTAAGCTAGAGGCTTGTGTAAAAAATGTGGGAGAACATAGTGGCAAAGAGGTGGTACAGGTTTATGTATCGTTGCCCACAGGAAAATTAGATAAAGAATATCGTAGACTTGCTACTTTTGGCAAGACTTCAGAACTCAAACCTGGAGAAACAGAATTGCTGGATATGAATGTTTCTTTATATGATTTGAGCTCCTTTGATGAGGCCAGCGCTTCTTATGTACTTGAGAAGGGTGTATATGGAATATGGATTGGTAACAGCCTCGAAAGTGCAGTGCTATCAGGTTCAATAACAGTTGAAACAGATGAGACTTTTATAGAATTGGATCATATTTGTCTATTAAAAGAGGAACTGGTTGAATTATGCCAGAATGAAGAGGATACACTGGCCAGATACAATGCCGACTGTGATGAAATAAGCTCAAAGGGTCTGATGAATGTTACCCTTGAAGCAGGAAGCATAATTAGTAAAAAGGCTGAATATTCAGATGATTTATATTCTGCAGCCGGCAGAGAAAATGATCCAGTACTAAAAGAAGCTGAAAAGTTTGTAAGTAAGCTGCCTTTGGATGATGTAATATTGTTAGCAATGGGGGACCCTCTTAGACAGCACAACGGTCAGCTGGGAGCTGCAGGTTCAACTGTGCCAGGTTCTGCAGGAGAAACTAATCATGTGGCAAGGGATAAGGGATTAGCTGGAATCCCTCTGGCGGATGGACCTGCCGGCCTTAGAATAATCAAGCATTACAATGTGTCAGATGGAAAAGTTCAATATATTCCATTCCTGGCGGCACTTGAAAATGGATTTTTTAATGATGAAGAAATCAGACCTGGTGATACTTATTATCAGTATTGTACTGCTGTCCCTGTGGGAACAGGACTGGCACAAACCTGGAATGTAGAATTAGTGGCTGAAATTGGCAGATGTGTCGGAATAGAGATGGAAGAGTTCGGTATTACACTTTGGTTAGCCCCTGGAATGAATATTCATCGAAATCCTCTCTGTGGCAGAAACTTTGAATACTATTCAGAAGATCCCTTTATTTCAGGAAAAATTGCTTCTGCCATGACAAAAGGCGTACAAAGTTTACCAGGTATTGGTACTACCATTAAGCATTTCTGCTGTAATAATGTTGAAGATAACAGACTACATATTAATTCTGTGGTTTCAGAGAAGGCACTTAGGGAAATATACCTTCGTGGTTTTGAAATGGCAATTAAAGAATCACAGCCTATGTCTATTATGACCAGCTATAATAAAGTTAATAATGTTCATTCTGCCAACAACCATGATCTGTGCATGAAAGCAGCCAGAAATGAATGGGGATTTGCAGGTACTATAATGACAGACTGGACAACTACCCATGATAATCCTGAAAGTACTGCTTCTGGATGTATGAGGGCAGGCAATGACTTGATTATGCCAGGAGAATTATCAGATGTTGATAATATTAAAGCTGAAATTGAAAATGGAACACTAACAGAAGCAGACTTGAGAAAATGTATTGCAAGATTAGTATGTACAATATTTAAGTCGAATCAGTATGAAGATGCCAAATGTTACTATGAAACACTTTGAAAGGTGTAATTTACCATGGATATTGAAAAACAAAAAGAAAAATTAAAAAGGTAATGTAGTGTTCCTTGGATGAAGTTTGTTAATGAATCAATGATTGTACATCTTGTTTAAAAAAAGTAACAAAATCTTAAAAAATTTGTTTAAATTATACGGAAGATTTGATATATTATTATCAAACATCATAGGTGTTGGAGAATCCTTCAGCACCTATTTTATAGTGAAGATTTCTTTTATTGGGAAGGAGAAAAATGTAGATGAAAAAATGGATTTATCTTTTTACTGAAGGCAGCGCTGACATGCGTAACCTGTTAGGTGGAAAGGGAGCTAACCTCGCAGAGATGACCAATCTGGGATTGCCTGTTCCACAGGGCTTTACAATTACCACAGAAGCTTGTACTCAGTATTATGAAGATGGCCGAAAAATTAATGATGAAATAATTGGACAGATTATGGATTACATTATCAAGATGGAAGAAATCACCGGAAAGAAATTCGGGGATAAGGAAAATCCATTACTTGTATCTGTTCGTTCTGGTGCCAGAGCTTCCATGCCTGGTATGATGGACACAATTTTAAATCTGGGTCTTAATGAAGATGTAGTCGAAGTTCTTGCTAATAAATCAGGAAATCCCAGATGGGCTTGGGACTGCTACA
>DCIJ01000045.1:9553-12074 GCA_002315945.1 Lachnospiraceae bacterium UBA1729
GTTGGTAAGAAGTATTTTGAAGAACTTATCGACAGGATGAAGCTTGAAAAAGGTGTTAAGCAGGACGTTGAACTTACAGCAGATGATCTAAAGTCACTTGCTGAACAGTTCAAGGCTGAATATAAATCAAAGATTGGTAAGGATTTCCCTACAGATCCTAAGGAGCAGCTGATTGGTGCCATTGAAGCTGTATTTAGAAGCTGGGATAATCCAAGAGCTAATGTTTATCGTAGAGATAATGACATCCCTTATAGCTGGGGTACAGCAGTTAATGTTCAGATGATGGCTTTCGGTAATATGGGTGACACATCAGGTACTGGTGTTGCATTTACCCGTAATCCTGCTACTGGCGATAAGGAACTTATGGGTGAGTTCCTGCTTAATGCTCAGGGTGAAGACGTAGTTGCTGGTGTTCGTACACCTCAGCCAATTAAAGAATTAGCTGATACTATGCCAGAAGTATACGATCAATTTATTGATATCTGTAATAAGCTTGAGAATCATTATCGTGATATGCAGGATATGGAGTTTACTATTGAAGATAAGAAGCTGTATATGCTTCAGACAAGAAATGGTAAGAGAACTGCTAAGGCTGCATTAAAGATTGCGTGCGATTTGGTTGATGAGGGAATGATTGATGAACAGAAAGCAGTTAGCATGATTGATCCCAGAAATCTTGATTCCCTGCTTCATCCTCAGTTTGACAGCTATGCAATCAACAAAGCTATTCCTGTTGCAAAAGGTCTTGCAGCTGCACCTGGTGCTGCATGTGGCAAGATTGTATTTACAGCAGAGGATGCTAAGGCCAGAGCTGCTAAGGGTGAAAAGGTTGTACTTGTCAGATTAGAGACAAGTCCTGAAGATATTGAGGGTATGAAGGCTGCTCAGGGTATTCTGACAGTACGTGGTGGTATGACCAGTCATGCAGCTGTTGTTGCCCGTGGTATGGGTGCTTGCTGTGTATCCGGATGTTCTGCTATTGAAATGGATGAAGCTCATAAAGTATTTAAGATCGGAGTTCAGGAGTTCCATGAGGGTGATGTAATTTCCTTTGATGGTACAACTGGTAATATTTATGACAGAGCTATTCCTACAGTTGATGCTACAATTGCTGGTGAGTTTGGACGCATTATGGAGTGGGCAGATAAGTATCGTACCCTGAAGGTTAGAACAAATGCTGATACTCCTGAAGACGCTGCAAAAGCTAGAGAGCTTGGTGCAGAAGGTATCGGTCTTTGCCGTACTGAGCATATGTTCTTTGGTGGACACAGAATTGATGCATTCCGTGAGATGATCTGTTCCGATACTCTTGAAGAAAGAGAGCAGGCTCTTGAAAAACTGCTTCCTTTACAGCAGGGCGACTTCGAGAAACTTTTTGAGGCTATGGAAGGAAATCCTGTTACAATCAGATTCCTTGATCCACCTCTTCATGAGTTTGTACCTTCTGATGAAGAAGATATTAGAAAACTTGCTGATGCAAAAGGCAAGACCATGGAAGATATCAGAAAGCTGATTGCACAGCTTCACGAAATGAATCCTATGATGGGACATCGTGGATGCCGTCTGACAGTTACATTCCCTGAAATAGCTGTAATGCAGACAAAAGCTGTTATTCGTGCAGCAATTAATGTTAAGAAAGCACATGCTGATTGGGAAGTTGTTCCTGAAATCATGATTCCTCTGATTGGTGATGATAAGGAGCTTAAGTTTGTAAAGAAGACAGTTGTTGAAACAGCTGATGCCGAAATCAAAGCTGCTGGCAGTGATTTGAAATACGAAGTTGGTACTATGATTGAGATACCTCGTGCTGCCTTAACTGCTGATATGATTGCAAAAGAAGCTGAGTTCTTCTGCTTTGGAACAAATGATCTTACACAGATGACATATGGCTTCTCACGTGATGATGCTGGTAAATTCCTTGAGTCATACTACAAGGCAAAGATTTTTGAGAATGATCCTTTTGCAAAGCTTGACCGTGATGGTGTTGGTAAGCTTATGGAGACAGCGATTAAGCTTGGAAAATCTACAAGACCTGAGATTCATTGTGGTATTTGTGGTGAGCATGGTGGAGATCCTTCATCAGTTGAGTTCTGTCACAATATTGGTCTTGACTATGTAAGCTGTTCACCATTTAGAGTACCAATTGCCAGACTTGCGGCTGCGCAGGCAGCAATTTCACAGGCTAAATAATTTGAGCTGTAAATTTGTAAGAGTAATATGAAATGAGTAATCCCCTGGAGAGATTATTTTCTTCAGGGGATATTTTATCATAGTAATGTGTATAAAAAAGTAATATCGGAGGTCTGAATGAAATCTAAAACCGATCAGAAATGCAGAAAAATGAGTCTTGGAATTAAAATTTTAATTCCTGCTTGTGCACTTATAACATTAACAGTTATTTTATTGACATTAATTAATGCCAAGGTTCTCAAAAATAGAATAATGACAATGGGTGGAGAGACTGCAAAAAATGTAGCAGAAATTACTGCCACAATTTTAAAAGGTTATGACCTTAGATCTA
>DCIJ01000108.1 GCA_002315945.1 Lachnospiraceae bacterium UBA1729
TCGTAAACTCGCATTTTGACCGTATTCTCATCTATTATCTGAACAAACTCTGCATTGACTCTCTTAGGAAATCTTTCATGGCTCTCAAATGCTTTTCCAAAGTTATTATTCTCAAAATCAATACTATCTACATCCTCAGTAAAAAACACTGCATGGGGATTTCCCATTGATACGGCAGTCATCTTATATATCTTGCCTTGAACCTCAATCGCTTCATCAATAACCTGTCTGTTTTCAGACAACACAGGAATCTTCTCTGCCTCCAGCTCCGGAACTCCCATATTGACCATTACAGAATCCACCAGCCCATTTTCCACATGCAGCTGCAGATATTTCAGAGCACCCGCACTTTCAATCACCAAATCCGTCTTGTCCGTAAGGCCTTTGTCGTACACAAATTTTCCCACACAGCGGATCCCGTTACCACACATTTCGCTTCTGGTTCCGTCGGCATTCCACATTTCCATTTCAAAGTCAGCATTCTTGGATGGATTGATAAATATTACACCATCTCCGCCTATTCCAGTATGTCTGTCACTAAGCTTTCTGACTATCTCAGGCTTATCTTCATAACTTATTAATTCTTTGGCACCATCTACATACACATAGTCGTTGCCACAGCCATGCATCTTTGTAAATTTCATTCGCATTTACCTAATCTTCTTAGCTTCCATATAATATCTTTTTTCTCGGGCTTCTCCCATTGAGAAAGTCTTCCTGGGAAGCACACCCTCATGTATTACCCCTGAAAACAGCCCACTCTTCGAAGGGTCTGGCAGGAAAAATCCCATATTTCCCGGTCTCTTTGATATCTCCTTTACTGTATCCAGCCCATGAATATAATCTATTCTAACCTCTGGATTTTTTTCAAGATAATTATCTAAGAAAGCTTGTAGTGCTGCAACCGGCATGGACCATTTTGAATTGACAATGTACATTGTCCCATCTTCTGTCTCACTATACCAGGGAAGTTCCATGGCATTTTCCTTTTTCTCAAAGAATACCTGGCAGCCAAAGGATTCAAAATATTTCTTAGCAGCATCCAAAACTGCTTTGGGCTCCACACCAAAAAGTGTTCTGTAAATTGCTTCTATTTCAAGACTGTCATCATGTATGTTTACAAGCTCGGCCAAAACAAACCTTGCGGGATGATTTGTTTTTTCATCCTCAGACAGACCTTCTTTAATCTGTTCCCAATACGCCTTGGCAGTTGCCATGGAATGATTACCATCTCCAACCGCAAACTGGAGGAGCGGGTAGTCTTCCATTAAATTATATCTTTTAACAAAAGCCTCTTTTGCTACCAGACTATTAATTGCATCACTGATTTCCGCTGTAAGTTCACCCTCTGGAACAAACCATCCTCTGATATGTCCGCCATTCTTCATTAAATCCACATCATAGACTTTTTTCAGTTGGTCTGTCTTACTGAATAGCGGCTCAATAACAGTTCTCTCAGGATCATCAATGAGAATCATAATATGAGGAAGCTCCAGCATTGCGTCCTTTCGAACCTTAAGCCTTGGAGGAATTCTTTCAACAATTGTCTTCTCAGTCGGTCGAATCAGGGATGCCTTGGTAGAATCATAGTCATAGCATTCCAGATCAAATGCCATTACAAGACCCTTTCTGTCACAGCACGCACCGGTATCTCTTGAAACCAGAATCATACCTTCAGGTAGTTCCTGTAGTACTTCGGATTCCATGTACTCTTGCATGGTACCTTTTATTTTATCAATTCTGTCCTGTACATCCTCATCCTCAAGATATACCTCTGGCAGAGTCAGTCTGAGAGTCGAAGGACTATCCTTGACAAAAGAATCCACTTCTTTCCAGTAGTCTGGCTCTGAGGTGTACTGATCACAGGCGATTACTGCCCACTTTGACAAATCACATTTTTCACTGGGTAAAAGAATTTTTCCACATCTAAAACTTTGGTTCATACCTATTATCCTAACAGCTCATTTACAAAATCCAAGTAATCTAACAGTGTATTACACTTTGGTGCATAATCCACAAGCAGTTTTTTCTTTTCCTGAGCTTCCTTTGTTTTAACACACTCTCTAATTTTCGTTTTGAAAAGCTTTGTTCCCATCTGGCTGGCAGTATTTTCCAGTTCACACATGGTTTCCTTTTCAATATTGGATCTTCCGGAATACTTTACTAATAATAATCCTGCAATTTTCAAGCCTGGATTTTGTCTTCTGGATACTGCTTTGATTGTATCATTTAACTGACTGATTCCCTGCATTGAATAGGCATCTGCTGTCACAGGAATCACCACCTCGTCTGCAGCAATCAGGCAGTTATACAAAATTACATTAAGTGAAGGGGCTGTATCAATAACTACATATTCATATCCATCAAGCTCTGCCAGGGCATCTTTCAGTCTGTATAATCCTTCAATATCTCCGTCCAGCATTTTTTCAGCTTTGCTAAGCAGAGTATCAGATGCAACAATGTCTCCATTGGGCATGTGCTGAATAGCATCCTCTACTGGCAGTTTTTCAGAATCCACCATTACATCATACAAAGTAGCTACGTCCTTGATCTGAGCCTGATATGTAGCAGTACTGTTTCCCTGAGGATCCGCATCTATCAGAAGGGTCTTGGCATTCTTTGCAAGAATCCCTGCCAGAGTAGTAGCTGTTGTAGTCTTTCCAATTCCACCTTTTTGATTTGCAACAACAAATACTTTCATGATTTCCTCCTAAATTCTGACCTGGCCTTCAATAGATTTGTTTACAACATAAAATGCTGTTTCCTCTTCTGGCTTAATATAGATATCAACGACTTCTATCTCTTCGTCCTTCACTCCCTTTTCAGACAGGTCTGTACGAATCAGTCCCAAAATTCCTGCTTCAGTTCTCTCTCGTCCCTCAAACTGCAGAACGATATTCTTTTTTGCGCTGGCAAAACCGCCTGCCTGCTCAATTGCTCTTTTTGCACTATCTACTCTGGCCATACTATCTCCTTGTCCCTGTCAAAACACTGTATTATAAACAATACTGATTTTATCAAACAACAGCTTGGATTATATCACAGATTAAACACTCTATGTGCATTATTCCAAGTAGTTTCAATCACTTCATCCAACGTAATGTCTTTTATTGCTGCAATTTCTTTTGCCACATACTCGATCATGGAAGAATCGTTTCTCTCTCCCCTGTATGGTACAGGCGCCAGATAAGGGCAGTCTGTTTCAAGAAGTATTGATGCAAGCGGAGTCTGCTCTACAACCTCTTTTAGTTTTCTGGCATTCTTAAAAGTAACTACTCCTCCGACACCGATGCAAAATCCCATGTCTACATAGTTCTTCGCCATTTCTTTTGATCCAGAGAAGCAGTGAATGCTTCCCTTCAGACTGTTTCCGTATTCCTTAATTATATCAAAGGTATCCTGTGTTGCCTCCCTGGAGTGAATTGATACAGGCATGTTTTTCCTGTTAGCCACCTCCAACTGTCTAACAAACCAGTATTTCTGTACTTCCTCAGTTTCTACCATCCAGTGATAGTCCAGACCTATCTCGCCTACAGCGATTACTTTATCTAATGTAAGCATCTGTTCCATCTGCAGAAGCTTTTCCTCATCCAGACATCCCACTTCATCCGGATGAACTCCTACAGCTGCATATAAAAAGGGATATTTCTCTGCCAACATAACACTGTCAAGACAACCTTTAAATGTTGCTCCGACATTGAGGATTGCTCCGACACCTCTTTGTGCCATTGACTCGAGAATTATATCCCTGTCATCGTTATACTTTTCGCTATCATAATGAGCGTGTGTATCAAATATTAATGCCATAACTTCTGTCCAAACACTTTTTGAGGGATTATAACATAATATTCAAAAAACTGATACAGTTTTTAGTATAGATGCATACAAATTCCAGCCCATTGTTATACTATTTTTACAAGCCAGACATCTGACTTTACCATTATTGCTCCCACTATTGCTTTTATTATTTCTAAGGACTGTACAATAATGTACATTGTAATAATAGTTAGTCCTGTAAAATGTGCCAGACATGCAGCAACCGGTATTACCACAAACCAGGAATATACCGAGTCAAATAGAAATGTCACAACAGTCTTGCCTCCACTTCTCAGCGTAAAATAGCTGCAGTGGGAAAAGCTGCATACAGGCATTATTACGGCAGATATTGAAATAAAGCATTTTGCCAAATGTTTTACCTGATCTGATGTATTATAAATATTGGGGAATAAAGGTCCAATCAACAGAGCCAGTCCTGCCATTACAATACAACATGCGACTGAGAAAAATATCATCTTGTTATCTGTATCTTTTGCTTCCTCAAGTCTTCCAGCTCCCAGACACTGTCCAACCATTATTCCTATGCAGCCTCCCAACTGAATAAATACAATATTGAACAGGTTACATATTGTATTTGCAATATTCAGGCCTGCCACAACCTCCAAGCCTCTTATTGAATAGCATTGAACAACCGCCGAAACACCCATTGCCCACAGGAATTCATTAAGCATAAGGGGTGTTCCTTTTTTTATTATTGGGAAAAGCACAGTCTTTGGTATGGTAATGCCCCGATAGGCATTTTCAAGGAATCGGCATCGTGATCTACCTTTTCCATGGGCCCAGATAAGCAGTACAAAGCACTCCACAAATCTCGAAAGCACTGTTGCCATAGCTGCTCCTTCAACTCCCATCTCGGGAAATGGTCCTACTCCAAATATAAGCAGATAATCTCCCACTGCATTACAAAGCATGGCAACCAGGCCACTTATCATGGGAATTCTGGATTCTCCCGTTTCTTTGATTGTCTGGGAATAAGCATTTGCAACAGCCAAGGGAAGAAAGCTTGCCATTACTATCATCATGTAGCTATGAGCAAAATCTGCTGTCTTAATAATACTTTCCACGTTCCCTGTATCCGTAAGAAATAGTCCAATTAAAAAGTCTCCTTTAAAGAGGAAAACCGATATTCCAATAAGACCTGCCATTATTCCCGAAATCAGATTGAATCTGAAGGTATACATATGGCCCTTATGATTTCCATTGCCAAAATACTGGGCTCCATAAATTCCTCCGGCTCCCATTATCCCAAATAATGCCAGCATATATACGAAAATAAGCTGATTTACAATGGCCACACCACTCATCTGCTCTGTACCAATTCTTCCAACCATTACATTATCTAACAGCTGAACGAAGTTAGAAATAAACTGCTGTATTATCATAGGTACTGCCAGCATAAGATAGCGGGCATAGAAGCTTCTGTCACCAATATATTTTTTCTTTAACTCTTTAATACTCATTTCATCCACCTAACACCACAAGGTTACACGCTTGACACGTGACCTTATTTCAAATAAAAAAGGGCTGAAGCAAAACGCTCCAGCCCTTAGTGTAAATCTTTTCACCACATTAGAACAGTCCAACCGCCTGCATTAGTAGCAATGCCAACAGCACTGGAGCAACAAATTTTACCATTACAATATAAAGATTCTTTCTGCCGAATTTTTCACCATTTCTTGTCACTTCATTAATTATTGTTTCAGGCTTAACCACCCATCCAATCAAGATACATGTAAGAATGGCAAGAACAGGCATCATAAGATTATTACTAGCATAATCCATCACATCAAGAATCTGACCAACACTACCATTAGGAAGTGTCAGTTCAAAATAAAGCTTATTATATCCAAGACATACAACAACGCCTAATATCAGGGCGTAGATTGTTACAAAGACAGTACTTCTGCGTCTTGAAAGCTTAAACTGGTCCATAATACTTGATACTACGGCTTCCATAATTGATACAGAAGATGTAATTGCAGCAAAGAGTACAGTAATAAAGAATACGATACCCACTACAGTTCCTACTGCTCCCATCTCATTAAAGATTTTTGGAAGCGATACAAAAATCAGACCAGGACCTGCTGACATACCATCTTTACCCATAAATACAATTACAGAAGGAATAATCATCATACCTGCAATTATTGCAACTATAGTATCAAAAAACTCAATCTGATTAATTGAACTCATCAGATTTACATCCTTCTTAACATATGAACCATAGGCAACCATAATACCCATAGCTACACTGATTGAATAAAAGAGCTGACCCATAGCATCCATAACAACAGACATGAGTGACTTAAAGGTAATCCCTGTAAAGTCCGGGAGTAAATATACCTTAAGACCATCTAATCCTGTAGTAACAACTCCATTATTTTCAGATTTAAGAGTAAGCGAGTAAATTGCAATACCTACAATAAGTAAAAACAGTACAGGCATCAAAATTTTGCTGTATTTTTCAATACCGCTTTCAACACCCAGAAAAACTATAATTGCTGTTGCTGCAATAAATATCACTGCAAAAATAAGAGGAGCAACATCCGCTGTAATAAATCCAACAAAATAATCATCTGCAACAGTTTCACTACTGTGGCCTGTGATAAAGGTGCAAAAGTATTTAAGTACCCAGCCACCAATTGCACAGTAATATGGAAGAATAATAATAGGTACTATGCATGCAAGAATACCCAGGCCCTTCCATTTTTCACATATCCTGCCATAAGCAGTAAGGGGACTCTGACCAGTCTTTCTACCAATTGCCACCTCTGTTGTGAGCAGAGTAAAACCAAAAGTCAGTGCAAGCACAATATAACAAAGCAAAAAAAGACCCCCACCGTTTTTTGCTGCCAAATAGGGAAATCTCCAGATATTACCTAAACCAACAGCACTTCCTGCTGCTGCAAGTACAAACCCAATTTTCCCTGAAAAACTACTTCTGTTTTCCTTCATTTCATTTTAAATCCCTTCTGTTTTTCTCTTTCGAAATCCCTACTGTACCAACAATATCACACGCTTCGCGAGTGTCCTTATGGTATGTACAAAAAAAGCGAAATAATGAGGTCTATTCTATACAAAACCTCACTATTTCGCAAGACATTTTTCTTATTGTTGGCAGTTTTCTTATTTGCGTCTGTATTTTTCATCCATAATCAGATAAGATTCATCCGCAATGGCATTATATCTAAAATTTGTTACATGCTCCTGCAGTATCTTTAGTATTTCCTCATCCGCCATTTCAGCGGATCTGTACATAAAAAACGGGGCATATATATCTGTTGCCAGCACCTTAGGATTCACTTTTTTGACATATCCCTGTTCAATGAGAACAGAAAACATACTGCTTAATTTTTCAAGAGGAGCATCAATCCATATTTCACGAAAAATCTTTCCCATTTCAGGATTCTTATACTGTTCAACAGTCAACAGCTTTCTAAATAAAACCATCCATTCGTCAGTGACCTGGAATTTGAATATATCCATGCAAATCTGTTCAACCATTTTCCAGTCCATGGAGTCAGGTGCTATAGCCGCAGTCTTTGCCCTGTACTTTTCTTTACATATTGTGACTATTGTATCCAATATTTCCCGCTTATTCTTAAAATGCTTATATATTACAGCATCAGACAGGTTAACTCCTTTTGCTATCATCCTTGTTGATACTGCATCATAACCATTGGTGGAAAAAAGCTTTAGGGATTCATATACAATAGCTTCTTTTGTTGTCATCTTAGTGTTATCAGTATTGTTGTCCATTTGACCATTAACCTATTTCTTAATTAAGCTGATTACCTTCTTAATACAAATCACTAATAACAATACCATATCAATAGTGATAATGGAAAGTACAGCCAGCAGCTTTACCTGAGTAATACAACTTCCTATTGAACATACAGTAGTCAGCTTATCAGGGTAGTTGGCTAACATTAGGGCAAAACCAACGTTCTCTGACCAGTCCAGTGTCATATCAATAAGAGGGAGGAAAACTAAATATCTAAATATTGAGTTATTACCTGTGGCCTTTTTTAATAACATTGCCATAATTGAGAGATTAAAAAGCATCATGCAAACAGGAAAAACAATATCCAGTGGTAATATCTTTGTCAGATAAAAGTTACGTCCAATCTCTCCAAGGTACTCAAAACATCCATAAGCTTCATCCAGAGTATAACCAAATTCAAGGTCCAGTATCTTGCCACCATTAGTGATTCTTTCAAGTTCTGCCACCCCAATTTTGCTAAGGTTTATCAAGTAGAATGCAACTGCATATAGTGCTGTACAGGCTAAAACAACTTTTCCATTAATCTTTTCAACAATCTTTTCTGCTAATTCTTTCATTGCGGTTTCCTTTCTGTCTTTTGAGATATACTAATTTCTGCTGTGGTAAGCAGCCGCTTACCTTATGACCTGCATTATAGTAAGCGTTCGCTTACTTGTCAACACTTTTTTGTTTTTTAATAAAAAAATCTGCAGGAATTGTGTATACACATAATTCCTGCAGAACCTGATATTTTTTGACCTGTCACATTATTTACTTTGTAGAAATTCAACTGCGTGCTTTCGCATCCATTCTGGAAAATGATTGCGCTGACATACAGGATTAACCCTTTGCTTAATAGCAATTGTATTAAAATACTCCTCCCACATAGCCACGAATCCGTCCCTAAACTGCTCTGTCATCTTTAGCTGTGTAGCTTCATCTTCAGTCAGATTTCGGATATAAAACTCTTCATTTGGCAAATGAACGGCTGCCAGATTTCGATTATCATCCATGATAATCCAATATTCAGATATCATTCTGTCCGCAAAATGATTTGCTACTGATATTAAACAATTATTCTTTGGTTCAATATGGGAGACGTATATTCCATTATTAATAGAGGTGAATCTGGAAAACTCAACAAACAGATGAGCTTCATTCCCCACATTACGCCTCAATTCCATCATTCTCATGACCACTGGATTTTGAAGCATCTGGCATATGCAGGCTCCATAGCGAAATCCCAATACCAGAAATCTGTATATGGTATCCAGAGCATCCTCTTCATGAGAAAGAGAGGCATAAAAGGTCCACATATATGCACCCTTTGATATTTTTTGATTAATACTTCTGACAACACTCTCTGTCTTTTCCGAGTCAGCCTCCACATGAACATAGTCAGTGAAAAGCTCCAGCTGGTGGATAGGTTCCCTAACCAGTTTCACATTGTCATGGCCCAGCCTACTGCTCCAGGCCTCATATATACATGTCATCATCGCAGAGAAATCGTCTGCACAGGAAAATACTGTCATACACTTAATCCAAAATCATCAAACAGATTCATCTGCCTGTAGTTCTCATTACTGTGGGAAATCTTCCAGTTGTCCTTGTATTCAAAGGAAGTAATCTGTTTAAAAATATACTTCTGTTCAATGGGGGTTTTGTACATCTGCTTGCCACCACATGTAATGAAGAAGTGAGCCCTTTTAAGCACTACCCCCATTTTTTTCAGAGATTCAAAGCTCAGATGTCCATATCTCCTGGAATTCACAATCCTCATGGCCGACTTTGGTCCAATACCAGGAATTCTCAGTAGTATCTCATAGGAAGCTTTTTCAACCTCAACAGGAAACTGCTCCAGATGACGAATTGCCCACTCACACTTGGGATCAATCTCTGTATGAAAATTGGGCATCTCTTCAGAGAGCAGTTCGTTGGCTCTAAACCCGTAATATCGCATTAAAAAATCTGCCTGGTACAGTCTGTGCTCTCTTAAGAGTGGCAGCGGTGTATCCAATGATGGCAGCCCGGAGTCCTCATTGATTGGAATGTATGCCGAATAGAATACTCTCTTCAGGTCATAGGTCTGATATAACTGCTGGGTAGTCTGAATCAGATTGAAATCATTTTCATCACTGGCTCCAATAATCATCTGGGTACTCTGCCCAGCCGGTGCAAATGCCCGATTTAGCTTATCAGCTTTGGATAAAACAGCTTCCTTACCCGGAAGGATCAGTCTTGGAGAAACGGTTGGAAGTTTGATTCCTTCACCTATTGAATTGCTTTCTATAAACAGTCCCTCTTCACCAGCATAATAATCAGGCTTCTTTTCCAGTCTGCTTTGATTGAAGATGCTATTCTCCAGCAGCCTGTTTCCCTTAGCTCTTTCCATCCTGGAAGATTTACCGATCGCCAACCTGTGTTCGGATATAGTGCTTTGAATCTTACTCATTGGATTTAAAATCGTCTCAAAGGACTTGTTGGGAGCAAGCTTTTTCAGGCTCTCAACAGTAGGCAGCTCCATATTTACACTCATTCTGTCCGCAAGATATCCTGCCACTGCCAGCAGATCATCTCCCGCCCCTGGAATGGTTTTTACATGAATATACCCATTAAACCTATACTTGGTGCGAAGCATTAATAATACCTCGCACATTCTTTCCATTGTATATGTAGGAGATTTCAATACTCCTGAGCTTAAAAACAGTCCTTCGATATAGTTTCTTTTATAGAATTCAACAACCAGCTGACACAGTTCATCTGGTTCAAAAGTGGCTCTGGGAATGTCATTAGACTTTCTATTGATACAATACTTACAATCATATTCACAATGATTGGTCATAAGTATTTTAAGCAAAGATATGCATCTTCCATCTGCTCCAAAGCTGTGGCATATTCCACAACCCTTAGCATTACCCAGCATTCCTTCCTGTCCCTTCCTGTCTACCCCACTGGAAGTACACGCAACATCATACTTTGCAGAATCTGCCAGTATATGCAATTTATCCATTGTTGATTCGCTTATTGCGGAAGTAATTATCTCATTCATAGTGAAAATTATACCAGAACTTCCGTTCGATTGTAAATGTTTGTTCGATATTGAAAATACGCATAGCTTTTGCTACACTTACCAAAGGAAATTGCTTTTGTTTTATTCTTATTATAAGGAGCGGGGTTATGAATTTTTTAGAGGAACGAATTCTTAAGGACGGTATCGTCAAGGAAGGAAATGTTCTTAAGGTAGACAGTTTTTTAAATCATCAGATGGATATTTCTTTATTTAATGAAATGGGAAAAGAGTGGAAAAAACGCTTTGAGGGCAAGCCAATTAACAAGATACTTACCATCGAAGCTTCCGGAATAGGCATTGCCTGTGTAGCTGCACAGCATTTCAATGTACCGGTTGTATTCGCCAAGAAATCCAAGAGTATTAATATTGAAGGCGACATGTATGTAGCAGAGGTGGAGTCCTTCACTCATAAAAACGTTAATCAGGTCATTGTTTCAAAGAAATTTCTTTCTCCCGATGATCACATATTAATAATCGATGACTTTCTTGCAAACGGATGCGCCCTTCAGGGTCTTATTTCGATCATTCATGATGCCAACGCCACTGTTGAGGGCATTGGAATTGCAATTGAAAAAGGCTTTCAGGTTGGCGGACGCGCAATCAGAAATCTTGGTTATCAGTTAGAATCTCTGGCAATTGTTGAATCAATGGATGCATCAACAGGGCATGTAGAATTTCGCCAGCAGTAAATATAAAGGGTCTCCTGCATTATTTGCAGAAGACCCTTATTTTATTGAATATACTCTAACAGTTCCATAGGTGTTTCAACAATATACCTGGCACCAGCCTCTTTTAGTTCTTCAAAATCACCGTATCCATATAATACACCAATTGTATCGATGCCAAACTTAGCGGCACCCAATACATCATATTCTCTGTCACCCACCATAATTACTTCTGAAGTATCTTCTATGCCACATTGTCTGAGTGCATATTCTATTACCTCATCCTTATGGGTTCGTTTCTCATCAATGGTGGCCCCTGCAACAAATTCAAAGTATTTAAGCAGATCAAAATGCTCAAGTATCTTAACCGAAAAAACATCCGGCTTTGATGTGGCCACTATCAGCCTCTTTCCACGAGCCTGCAGATCGCCAAGCATCTGTGCCACACCATCATATACAGCATTTTCAAACAGACCGGTTACACTAAAATACTCTCTGTAATAGTCTACTGCCTCTCTGGCCTGCTGATCCGAGAAGTCAAAATACTTCTTAAAGGAATCAATTAAAGGTGGTCCAATAAAAGGATATAACTGGCTCCTGTCATCAACCTCAATATTATATTTTTTCAATGCATGCATTACCGAATTAGTGATACCGATTCCTGGATCAGTCAGTGTCCCATCCAAATCAAAAAATACATACTTATACATTCCCATGTATCCTCCCTCAATTTCTTTAAAGTATATCTTATCTGTATCCCTTCATTTTTTCAATTCAGATTTATCCTCTGGTAATTCTAAGGGGTAGCTCCAGATGGTTTTTCTCCAGAAGTGCTTTGTCGGTCAGTATTTCCTGAGCATTCCCATCCGCAACTATCTTTCCCTCTGATAACAGAATAACCCTGCTACAGGTATCCATTATCATATCAAGATCATGGGAAGAGATTATTTTAGTTCGATCTATTTCATTAATTCTGTCTATTACTATCTTTCTATTGTATGGATCCAGTGCCGAAGTAGGCTCATCCATCAGAAGTATTCTTGGTCTCATGGCCAGTACACAGGCTATGGCTGCCATTCTTTTTTCTCCACCAGACAGTTTATGGTTGTGTCTGTATTTCAGATTTTCAATCCCCATCTGAATCAATGCCTGATCAGCTATTTTTTCTGCCTCTTCATGACTATGACCATAGTTTAAAGGGCCAAACATCATATCCTCTATTACAGTTGGCATAAACATCTGGTTATCTGAATTTTGAAGTACATATCCCAGTTTTCTTCTAATCTTTCGAATATTGTCTCTGACAACCTCAATATTCTCCACGTGAATACTGCCTGCAAAAGGGACCAGCCCCAGCATGGCCTTCATA
The DNA here is from genome assembly GCA_002315945.1 of Lachnospiraceae bacterium UBA1729. GTDB lineage: Bacteria > Bacillota > Clostridia > Lachnospirales > Lachnospiraceae > UBA1729. The sequence goes on from DCIJ01000108.1 coordinate 12,705, forward strand.
ATTGTAGATTTACCTGCCCCATTTGCTCCAATCAGACCCACAGCTTCTTTTTCCATAATAGAAAAAGAAATATTGCTGACTGCCTCATTTTCATTATCATATTTTACTGTTACTGAATCAACTCGTATCATATTATCCTCAAACAAATAAGCCACCAATAACTCTGGCAATATTAATATATCTGGCCATCACAAATGTGGCTATCAAAATAAGCATGTACAAAATGTCGCTTCGCTCAAGCCTTCTGCATCCGGCATATCTGAAGTCCCCTTCAAATCCTCTCAATTCCATACTGTTATACAGTTCTTCTGCCCTGTCCATACTTCTAATCAGCAGCTGTCCCAAGAATGATCCCCAGGCCGATATATGGATTCCCTTGTGTTCCGGTGCCCTTAACCTGTAGGCAATTAGCATATTTGAAAGCTCATCAATCAGTACAAATACATATCTGTAGGTCATTAAAAAAAGCGCAACTATCAAATTGGGGACTCCCAGCCTTCTAAGCCCTGCACAGCATGAATCCATAGCGGTTGTTGCCACAAATGCATAGGATGACAAAAGGCACAGTACTCCTTTTGCAACCATAGTAAGCATGGACATAGTTCCGCCGCTAACGCTAATCATACCAATGTTAAACAAACTCTCCTTATCAAAAAATGGATTAAATATTCCCACAAGACAGATTAGCGGAAGTACATAACGTAATTTGTACAGACCGTTTTTCATGGACAACCCAGAAGAAGAAAATACAAATATCGGATATAAAAACATCGCCATTAGTCCGCTGAGACTGTACTTATCAAAAGACATGGTAATTAGAATATATATTATAGTAGTAATAAGTTTTGCCACTGGATGAATTCGATGAATAAAGGAATCTTTCCCTGAAATATCATCTAGCAGGCGTAATTCATTTATTGCACTGTCAAAGTCAGGCATATTTTTTCCTTTCACGCTTCGCCAGCATTCTTATTGTATATAATCTAGTAGGCTTTGCACTTTTTGATTTTTTACAAACTCAAAAATGGAACCATATAAAATATGATTCCATTGTAACATCTATTTCTTTATTCTTCTTCTACAAATTATCCATAAGAGTACTGCCGCTATGGCCACTATCCCAGAACCAATTATTCCAGAAATTGCTGTTCCCGCCTGGGATTCACTTTGCTTAAATCCATAGTCTGGCAGAAATGCTGTTCTCTCCTGAATAACTCCTGCCATCTGAGTCAGCTCACCAGTCACCCCAAAGTTGTCCTCATCCAGAGACATATTTGAAGCATAACCATTTTCTGCATTTCCAAACAGCGACCATTCAAGTCCATCCGGATTACTGCTTGCAAGCAACGACAGACCACCACCTGTAAATAATACCAGTATTGCAAGTATTGCAATTACCTGAGCAAAAGTTCTCTTCTGATCCTTTGAATCATTTTCCGGAATATCCTTAATGAGCTCTTTTCTGGATTCATATACAAATACCAGTACAGACGCTGTAATAACACCCTCCAACAGTCCGATTGCCAGATGAATGGGCTGCATCAGCATAACAAAGGCACCAAATGGCAATTCTGTTATTCCAGAGAGGCTTGTCTCCAATACTACAGAAAATGCTCCAAACTGAAGTGATACAACACTGGACAGTATTGATGCAATAATAATTCGAGTCCTTGTATTTTTAGGGTTCCCTTTCGCGGAAGCAATGATTGGTCTCCATATGAGGAAATATGCCGCCACACAGGAATAAAATCCCATATTCCACATATTGGCTCCCAATGCCATTATTCCACCATCTGCAAAGAACAGACACTGTATGGCAAGAATAGCCGCCAGAGACAAAAATCCTGCATAGGGTCCCAGTAGCGCTGCCAATAGAACTCCTCCGCAGATATGACCACTGGATCCAGTTCCAGGAATTGTATAATTTACCATCTGTCCTGCAAAAACAAGTGCTGCTGAGACAGCCATGGTTGGAAGCTTAGGTGCATCAGCCGAAACAGATAATTTTTTAATACTTGTTCCTGCGCACGCGCTGCTTAAGGCATACATTCCAACAGCAACCGCAGGTGACACTAAGGCATCTGACATATGCATGATTTAAATTCCTCCATAATCGAAACTACGGATTCCATTTTATCACACTTATACACATTTGCTCCACAAAAGATTAGTCCCTCGTCAAGACGTCCCTCAACTGCATTTATCAGGGCCTCAGTAATACAATAGGGTGCTGTCCTGGGATCACAGGATTTTATGCACTGCCTGCAGCCTCGCATAAAACGTTCGCCCTGGGCCACTTTGTCAAGAAATGTATTATGTATTGCACGACCCGGCATTCCTACAGGACTTTTTACAATTTCAACGTCTTCTTTTTTGGCATTAATATATGCCTGCTTATAATTTTCATGAGCATCACATTCTTCTGTTGTAACAAAGCGGGTTGCTACCTGTACCCCGTCTGCCCCCAGCTTGAGGCAACGCTCCATATCTTCCTTATCAAATATTCCCCCACCAACAATTACAGGAATATTACTATCTGTTTCTTTTACAGTATTGATTATGGCTTTTATTTCCTCCTCATACTGTTCTTTTGTTATACTTCCGATCTCTTCAGTTGAAAATCCCAAATGTCCCCCAGCCATTGGGCCTTCCACTACAATTCCATCTGGGAGTCTATTATACTTTTTGCTCCAGAATTTCATTATTACATTCAGTGCACGCTTTGAAGAGACTATGGGAAGTAGTTTAACCTTGGACCCTTTTACCATTCCTGGCAGGTCCATTGGGAGCCCCGCTCCGGAGATAATCATATCTATGCCGGCCTCAACTGCTGCCTTAACATATTTTTCATACTCTCTGGTGGCAACCATAATGTTTACTCCAAGTACTCCGCCACCTGCAATTTCTCTTGCTTTCTTAATCTCTGATTTTATTGCCTTCAGATTACTTTCTAATGGATGCTTGGAAAATTCTTCATCCCTGAAACCAATCTGGGCAGTAGAGATTACTCCTACTCCTCCAGCTTTGGCCACTGCACCTGCAAGCTTTGAAAGGCTTACTCCTACTCCCATTCCACCCTGAAATACAGGTACCTTTATCTCTAAATCCCCCAATTTTAATCCATTCTTACTAATCATCTGTTTCCCTCAGAAGTTACGAAATCTATCGTATCTTTCTTTATAAATCTTTTCACGACTAAATCCCTCATATTTTTCAAGGAAGTCGCATATCAGTTCCTTCATGGTTTTGGCAATATCTTTTTTTGTCATATCGTTTGCCCCGCCATATTCTGGGACAATCTGTTCGATGATACCTAATTCTTTTAAATCTCCCGCTGTAATCTTCATTACTTCGCTGGCTTCTTCAGCACGTTTTGCATCTTTCCACAGAATTGAAGCAAAACCTTCTGGAGACAGAATGGAATAGGTTGAGTTTTCTAACATCCATACTTCGTTGCCAACAGCTGTAGCTAACGCACCGCCGCTGCCTCCTTCGCCAATCATAATACACAATACAGGGACTTTAAGAGCTGACATCTCCAGCAGATTTCTGGCGATGCTTTCGCCCATTCCTCTCTCCTCAGCCTCGATACCAGGAAATGCACCCGGAGTGTTAACAAAGCTTATTATCGGACGATTAAATTTGTCAGCCTGTTTCATAAGTCTAAGCGCTTTTCTGTAGCCTTCAGGCATTGGCATACCATAATTTCTTTCCTTACACTCAGCCATGCTTCGGCCCTTGTGATCCGCTATTACAGTGACAGCCTGTCCTCCAATAAAACCTATTCCACCTACTATTGCAGGATCATCTCTAAAACTTCTGTCGCCATGGGCTTCCACAAAGAAATCAAAGATATGTTCCATGTAGTCTAATGCAGAAGGTCTGTCTACACTTCGCACAGTTTTTACCTTATCCCAGGCTGATTTCAGTTTTGCAAAATGTTCTCTTTCTTTTGCAATTTCTGAAGGTTTGGTGTGTTTTATTATTCTTCCAAACTCACTGTAGCTTCCCTCTTTACAGCTGTGAGCTCTGACAAGAAAATATATGGTTTTCTTTAAGTTTTCTCTCTTTACAATACCATCAATAATTCCATGCTCCACAAGGAATTCGGCAGTCTGGAATCCCTTTGGCAGGTCCTGACCTATTGTCTGTCGAATAACTCTTGGTCCTGCGAATCCAATCAGCGCTCCAGGCTCAGCCATTATGACATCTCCAAGCATTGCAAAACTTGCGGTTACACCACCAGTGGTAGGATCTGTAAGAATAGGGCAAAAAAACAGGCCTGCATCACTATGCTTCTTGATAGCAGCACTTGTTTTTGCCATCTGCATTAGAGAAACAATTCCTTCCTGCATTCTGGCTCCGCCTGAACAGCAGAATATGAAAACAGGAAGTCTCATCTCTGTAGCCATCTCAATGCCTTTAGCGATTTTCTCTCCCACCACGTGACCCATGCTGGCCATCATAAATCTGGAATCGCAGATTCCTAAGACGATTTCTTCGCCAAAGACCTTGCATTTTCCTATGGTAATAGCCTCATCAAGACCTGTTTTTTTCTTGGCATCTATGAGCTTGTCCTCATATCCCTCAAAGCCAAGAGGATTTTCAATATCCGTCTTTTCAAACCAGGTCTGGAACGTACCAGGATCTGCCACCATATTAATACGGTTTGGCACCTTAACCCTAAAGTATCCTCCACACTCGTAACAGATGTATTTTCTCTTAACAACTCTGTTCACGTTAACCATTTTTCCACATTTTGGACATTTGATTTCTTTTTCAGATTCAGCAGCCTCTGTGACAGGTTCTTTCTTTTGTGGAGCTACAGACTCATCTTCAAAACCGAAGGATGAATCCATATTTTTTTCAAAAAATAAATTTATTTTTCTGTATCTTTTTTTCCTTGGTAGTATCATGGCTATTTTCACCATCTTTCTTTTATCTATGCCTGTTTGCTTTCGATATACTCAATTACAGATCCAACAGTTGTAAGGTTTTCCAAATCCTCTGAAGGGATCTCTGTTCCAAACTCCTCTTCAAATGCCATAACAAGTTCGAAGAGATCAAGACTGTCAACCTCCAGGTCCTCTTTGAATCTGGTAGTCTCATTAATATCTGCTCCCTCAATGTTCAACTTCTCTTCAATGATTTCTTTTACTTTTTCTAACATAGCAATTCTCCTTTTTGTTTGTGTCTGTGTTTTAATTTTGATTCTCAAATAGTTTGAAGTTCAAACTATAATTCCGAATGATAGTCAAAAATACTTTGAATGTCAAGATAATTTTTAGAAAAAAGAAATCTGACGGCCAATACCGTCAGATTTCCCAAAAACAAGCTCTATTTTTTCAATTTTTTCTACACACATTCCTCAATTATTTTTTGCAACTGCTCTCTGTTGAATGGTTTTTCCAGGCAGGCCACTGCTCCCATTTCCATAGCCTCAGCTACAACCTTATGCTGTCCGCCTACAGCTGAACAGATCACTACCTTAATCGATGCCTTAAGTCTCCTAATCTCTTTTAGTGTTTCCAGACCATCAATTCCTGGCATAACCACATCCAACAGCACCAGGTCCGGATCCCAGTCTATAAAATTTTGTATCAATTCTTCACCAGATGATGCAAACAATATCTTAGTATCCTCACCAGATATAAACTCTGCAAGAAGATCTCTTGTGAAACTCGAATCATCTGTTATTACTATTTTTTTCATTTCTCTACCAATTCCTTATTATCTAGACCTCGTCCATTAGTGCTATATATTCAATAACCTGATTATATTTCTGTGTTACGCTGTCCATAAGCGGCCCAACGTCTATCTTGGGTTCTCCGCCTCTAAGTTCTTCACACAAATCACTACTGACCCGCTGCAGACCTGAATATGCAAGATTAGCACTCATGCCTTTTAGATTATGAGCCATTCTGAAAGCAACCCCATAGTCTTTTGCTGCAAGTGCATTAACAAGATTATCATAATCCTTGGAATCTGCAAACTTTTTATTGTACTTATACACTAATTTATCATTCATTAGTCTTTCAAGTACGTTTTTATAATCCGCATCCATCAAATTATAACACATTTCGATTGTCATCTCTAACTCCTTTCATATTCAGGTAATGGATTTTGTCCATTTGCCCATTCATATTAATCATTGGCCTGTTATTTAGACTCATCTGACAACCATTTTTCCAGTACATTAGCTAAAACCTTCTGATTAATGGGTTTAGCAATGTGTTCATTCATTCCAGCGCTTCTGGACATCTGAACATCCTCCGCAAATGCATTGGCCGTCATTGCAAGAATAGGTACCTTTTTCACATATTCTCCAGACAGTTTTCTTATGGCCTTAGTTGCCTCATAACCATTCATCACAGGCATCTGAACATCCATAAGTATAATATCAAAATATCCTTCTGGCGCTTTGGAGACTTTATCAACAGCTTCTTTTCCATCACTGGCAAATTCTACCAGCAGACCGTACATTTCCAGCATTTCTCCGGCAATTTCTGCATTCAGCTCATTGTCTTCAACAACCAGTACTCGTCTTCCCTTATATTTATTATTTTCCATTAAAGAGGATTCTTCCACTTCCTGCGTATTATCAATATGAGATACGAATAATCTTCTAATACGTGTCTTAAACAATGGCTTTCCAATAAATATATTAACCCCTGCTTCTTTTGCCTCAGTTTCAATAGGGGCCCAATCATCCATAGAGGTTATAGCAATTACTGTATCCTTTTCAGCTTCTTTCCTGATTGCCTGGGCAAGGCTAACCACATCCATTTTTTCTGGTTCCCACTCGACTAATATAGCCGAATAGTTATCTCCGCTTTCCCTTGCCATTCTGACAGCTGCTATTGCCTCAACCTTCGAGTGAACACATTTTGTTTCAATTCCATTCTCCTGCAAAATATCCAGATCTCCAGCGCAGTTAGTGGAATTGCTTGCTATTACAAGGACCTTGTGTCCGTTTATTAATTCACAGCTATTGTCACTGTTTCCTTCCTCAATTTTTAGATTTAATGTGATGGTAAACTTGCTTCCCTTATTTATCTTACTTTCAACCTGAATTGTTCCACCCAGAGTACTAACCATATGCTTACTAATAGCCATACCCAGTCCGGTTCCCTGAATCTTACTGATTCGACTGTCCTCAGCACGTACAAAGGGTTCAAAAATATGCTTTTGGAACTCTTTTGTCATTCCTATACCATTATCTTTGAATTCAAATTCAAAACATGCAATATTATTTCTTCCAGACAGCTTTTCAGTAATGTTCAATTCAATACGTCCACCTTCTGGAGTGTACTTTATCGCATTACTTATCAGATTCATAAACACCTTTTGAATACGTGAAACATCTCCCACGAGGAATTCATGATCTACATTTTTTATTCCCACTGAAAAATTCTGTTTCTTTTCCTCAATTTGAGCTTTGTTCAGAATAATCAGGTTATCAATAACAGTCGAAAGTTCAAAATTCTCCTCGTGCAAATCAATCTTTCCAGATTCAATTTTAGACATGTCTAAAACTTCATTAATCAGATTCAACAGGTGATTTGAAGCTGTTTTAATCTTGCTAAGGCAATCCTCAACCCGGTTTCTGTCTTCAAGATGAGACTCTGCAATCGTTGTCATTCCAATTATTGCATTCATAGGAGTTCTTATATCATGACTCATATGAGACAGGAAGTTTGTTTTAGCCTCATTTGCTCTGTCTGTTGCAGCCAGTGAATCTATTAACAACTGCTTCTGTGCTATCTCGTTCTTTCTTATTTCTGTAATGTCTTTATTTATTACTGTTGCCAGGATATGATTGGTATATACATCCTTTGACAGAAGAATCTGTGAACTAAAATACTTATCCTGGCTTTCCAGATATAGCTCTGAGAGCATTGATGTCTGCCCACTGGCATACATTTTAAGCAGTCCCTCTGTTCTGAATAGTTCTTTATAAGAATCATCTGTATATTTCAACCCAAACCTGTCTTCACAGATCTGATACAAATCATCAAATTTGATAGGTGCCTCAAGCTCAAACTGTCCTAACAGCATATTTCCATTTCTAGTTGGAACATCGCTATTAATATAGCCTTCCGTCACATCAAAGGTATAGAAAGAATTAGCATTTTTGACCAGTGCCTCTCTAAACTGCGACTGCTCTGACTCCAGCTTTTTATTCAGGAAAATTTGTGTTGTTACATCATTCATTCCACTAAGCATGAATTCAGTTCCATCTTCCATCTCCAGCCACTTCGAGCAGCACAGTACATATGCTATTTCACCATCTTCCTGTTTGGTTCTAAAAAGAAACTCTACTTCATCACCAACTTTTTCAAGACCTTTCATAGCTTCAAATACCAGCTCACGATCTCCGTCCACAAGATTGTTGAGAACATTTTCTTTTAAATCTATGTTATCAGAAAGAATTTGCTTACCCAGCAGTCTGCAGGTTTCTTTATTTGCTACCAGCACACGATTATCTTTTCTGATATAGGCAAAGATTCCCATGGGAAACGCTTCAGTGACCTGCTTTAGCATAGACTGAATCTGTCTAATCTGAGCATCCTTTTCTTTCTGCTCAATACGTCTCTTTTCAAGGTTATACAGTATAATGCCAAAAACCAGCGCAAGCATAGTGGCTATAACTACTACCACAGCCAACGGATTCTGGTATACATAGAAGAGAAATGTCGGTCTGTTAACACTGGTATGATTTGTAATAAAACGCTGCATTTCATTAGATGTGACACTCTTGGCAAACTTATTCATTACAGCAAATAATTCAGGTGGTTCACCCTGCCTTACTGCAATTCTAAAGTCGGTCTGCATACCTCTTACAGGTGTATATTCAAGCATACCTCTGTAATCAGCCGATACATAGTTTGCTGCAGTATATGTATACATATAACAACAGTCTGCTTCTTTATTCTTTACTGCCTGCACACAGGCATCTAAAGAATCATACTCTGCCAGTATCCTCTTTCCATAGAGACTATTATAACGGGCATTCATGCTGGAAGCGCCTTTTTTCACGGCCACAACTTCCATCTTAGAATCGCCCTTTCTTCTAAGGATTGCAAAATCTCCACCATAATAACTGTCTGTTACATTGTATCCCTTCAGATCAGCAGTATATGGAAGGGAAGGACAGTCAAATACCACATCCGGAATATTGGCATCCATATAATCATTATATTCCTTAGTCGATCTGGTTTCGATTAGTTCATATTTATATCCACACTGAGCAGCTGCAGATTCCAACAGGTCAAAAATAATACCATCCGGTTTTCCATTAGAGATAGATGAATAGGGTGCCCTGTCCGGATTAATCATTATTTTTAACGGCTCATTATCATTTCTATATTTCAGGTAATCCCGTTCCTTGTCACTTAGTACAATTCCAATATTGAATTTATTATTTCCATAATAATTTGATTCTAAATCGTCCTTCCACTTAGGGCTGATAATATTAAGCTGCCTGATAGCATTGTTGAGTCTGTCCTGAAGCTTTATATTTCCCTTTCTGACCATAATATAAAAGGGTTCATCATCAAAGCTCTCAATAATCTGAAACCTTGAGTCAAATACATGAAAACTGTTTTCAACAAGAACATCTATTTCATGATACAAAGCAGCCTGCTTCATGTCCTGAATGGTATCATAGTATTTGAGAGAGTAATTTATTTTATACTTCTCCATATGGTCAACAAAGCTCTCCGCCCTGTTGCTTCCCTTCAATACTCCCACGCGGGAACCGTCAAGGCTACTTAAATTTCCAGCCTGTATTTTTTCATTCTCCACCAGTGAAACCACAATAGTAGAACTGGTTCCAATACTTGTATCAACAAAACTAAATTTCTGCTGTCTTTCAGGTGTCTTCTGTGCCGGTGTGAGGAGATCAATCTCTCCCTTTTCCAACATATCCATCATTTCAGACCAGGTTTTATCATATCCTACGTACTCATACTTGAAGTTTCCATAGGGCGCAAGGAGTCTCATTACCTCATATCCATAGCCTGACAGTGTTCCATCCTCTTCCATATCATGGTATCCCGCATTCTCAAAGAAACCTACCCTGATAGTAGTCGACTCATCGGCACCTTCAGCCTTAGCCGAAAAACCAAATGACAGTAGAACTGTTATTATTAGAATAATGAAAATGGCAACTCTAAACCTGGTTCTTTCAATTACTGAATAATTCAACATACACCCCAAAAATCTATCTTTCTTTTTCAATCAATATTTCCAACCCTGTCACTATAATATTTCTTATTACCCATAATAATATTATCACATATCAAGGATATAAAAAAAGGAATTGGCATATTTTCTGCCAATTCCAGATATAATTATAGTATTTTATTTTGTACCAAAGATTCTGTCCCCGGCGTCACCAAGACCAGGACAGATATAAGCGTTTTCATTAAGTTGTCTATCCATCTGTCCAATGTAGAGCTGCACATCCGGATGAGCAGCATGAAACTTCTCAACGCCCTCTGGTGCACCAATGATACACAGGAATTTAATTTTCTTGCCACCATGCTTCTTAATCTGGCTTACTGCATCAACTGCAGATCCACCTGTTGCCAACATGGGATCAACAACAACTATTGTTCTCTCATCAATAGGATTCGGCAGCTTGCAATAGTATTCCTGAGGCTCATGAGTCTCTTCATCACGATACATACCAATGTGTCCAACCTTAGCTGTTGGAACCAGTGACAGGATTCCTCCTACCATACCAAGACCAGCTCTCAGTATAGGAACAACAGCCAGCTTTCTTCCGGCTATCATCGGAGTCATACAGGTCTCAATAGGAGTCTCAACTTCTACATCCTTAAGAGGCAGATCTGACAATGCTTCATACCCCATCAGCATAGCAATCTCTTCAACCAGCTTTCTAAATTCATTAGTTCCAGTGTTTTTATCACGAAGCATTGATATTTTGTGTTTAATCAACGGATGTTCAAAAATAAAAATGTTATTATCCTGCTGCATTTCTTTTCTCCTTTTTCTACAATTACCCCTACGTGTGCTTTTGTTATATGATGACACTTATGATATTTCATGTCAACTTAATACGGCCTTATTCCTGCCAATAGGAGTGTTAACAAAATTATAAGAATATATATTTGCAAACAAACAGAACTGCCAGAATATACATGAGTGGAGAAACCTTCTTTTCTTTTGTCTTTCCTGTCAATACAGTCAGTAAGGTCCACGAAATTACTCCTATAGCAATACCCTCTGCGATAGAGTAGCTTAGAGGCATAAATATAATTGTCAAAAATGCAGGAACACTTTCTGTAAAGTCATCAAGCGGAATATCTTTAATTGCCTTGAGCATCATCAACCCAACAAGAATCAGGGCAGGTGCTGTTGCAAATGAAGGAATTGTCAAAAAGAGAGGCGCAAATATTACTGATAACAGGAAGAGAAATCCTGTAACAATTGAAGTAAGTCCAGTACGCCCACCTGCTGACACGCCTGCAGATGACTCTACAAAAGTTGTAGTAGTTGATGTACCGAATATAGCACCAATGCTTGTTGCTATTGAATCGGAAAGTAATGCACCTTTGATTCGAGGAAGTTTTCCATCCTTATCCAGAAAATCAGCTGACTTTGACACACCAATAAGTGTTCCCAGGGTATCAAATACGTCTACAAACAGAAATGCCAGCATGATAACAACAAAGTCTAGAATCTTGAACTGACCAATACTTTCAAAATTAAAGCACTGGCCTAACGTAAGTCTAATAGATGAAAAATCAAAACTGATTATTGCAGAAGGTATGGTTGAATACCACCCTGCTTCAGGAACAGGAATATATAATCCACATAATTCACAAACAATACCCAAAACCCATGTAATCAGGATTCCAAGCAGAACTGATCCCTGAACTTTTTTACTATTATGAAGAATTGCTGTAATGATTATTCCAATAAGTGTGAGGAGCGCTGTAATACCAGCCTGATGCCAGGTCTCACCCTTGAAGGTCTGATAGGTTACCAGTGTAGCATCTGAATTAACAATCAGTTTTGCATTCTGAAGTCCAATAAATGCGCAGAACAGACCAATGCCAACCGAAACAGCTGACTTTAGTGTCAAAGGAATTGCATCAAAGATTGCTTCCCTCACATTAGTCACTGACAGAACCACAAACACAAGACCTTCGATAAATACCGCAAACAGTGCAAACTGCCAGCTGTATCCCATTCCCAAGCAGACAGTGTATGCAAAAAATGCATTGAGTCCAAGTCCTGGCGCCAAAGCAAAGGGATAATTTGAAAGCAGTGCCATACAAACTGTTCCCACAAAGGCAGCCAATGCAGTTGCAATAAGAATTGCATTAGGATCCATTCCTGATGCAGACAGTATACTGGGATTAACTGCCAGTATATAAGCCATAGTCATGAAAGTTGTAATTCCAGCCACAACTTCCGTCTTAACAGTTGTTTTGTTTTCCTTTAGTTTAAAAAATCGTTCCATGATTCCCCCCATTCAAATCCTTTCTTTTTTAAACAATGTAAATCAATCCACGTTTTTACAAAAACACTGTTATTATAAATGATAGGCATATCAGCTTCAATACTTACTGCTACTTCATTACAGGTTAATTTTCCCCTCAAAACGGTCTTTTCTCATATCTGATGGTATTTCTGTTGGATATCTTCCGTCAAAGCAGGCGCTGCAGAAGCAGTTATCTCCCTCTGTCAGCTCTGAAAGACTGTCAATAGGAAGAAATCCTAATGAGTCAGCTCCCAATACTTTTGCGATTTCATCCACGCTCAAATGATTTGCAATTAAATTTTCTTCAGAGTCAATATCGGTTCCATAGTAGCAGGGATGTAAAAATGGAGGCGCTGATATTCTAATATGTATCTCTTCGGCTCCAGCCTCACGCAGTAATTTTACTATTCTTTTGCTGGTAGTTCCCCTGACTATTGAATCATCAATGAGAACAACCCTTTTGCCCTCCAGCACATTCTTTACAGGACTCAGCTTTATTTTTACCTGATCAAAACGATGACTCTGCCCTGGAGCAATGAAGGTACGTCCAATGTACTTATTTTTTATCAGTCCAATATCATAAGGGATTCCGGATTCTATTGAGTATCCCAGTGCAGCATCCAGTCCACTGTCAGGGACTCCAATTACAACATCTGCTTCCACAGGATAATCTCGTGCCAATATTTCTCCTGCCTTCACTCTGGCCATGTGTACAGATACACCATCAATCACAGAGTCCGGTCTGGCAAAATATATATGTTCAAATATACAGGTTCTCTTTTCTTTTTTATGGCAGTGTTCCTTTCTGGATTCCACTCCATCCTTGGAGAAAATCACTATTTCCCCAGGCTCAATGTCTCTTTCGAATTCAGCTCCCACTGCAGTCAGAGCACAGCTTTCAGATGCAACCACATAGGTTCCATTTTCAGTGATTCCATAGCACAG
>DCIJ01000020.1 GCA_002315945.1 Lachnospiraceae bacterium UBA1729
TATGGAAGTGTTGATTGGCGTGATTCTGCCATTTGCAGGCACTGCCCTGGGGGCGGCCTGTGTTCTTATGATGAAAAATGATTTCACTGACAGTGTCAGGAGATGTCTATCCGGCTTTGCGGCAGGGGTAATGGTGGCCGCATCCATATGGAGTCTTATTTTACCAGCCTTTGAACAGTGTGAAGGTATGGGAAACAGGGCGGTGATTCCAGTTGTATGTGGTTTTTGGACAGGAATACTGTTTTTACTGGTGCTGGATAAAACAGTACCCCATTTACATGTGAGTACCAATGAACAGGAAGGAATTAAAGCCAAGCTCACCAAGACAACCATGCTTGTACTGGCAGTTACACTTCATAACATTCCTGAGGGAATGGCTGTTGGCGTGGTGCTGTCCGGATTTGTAAAAGGAAATTCCGGAATTACACTAATGGGAGCATTGGCATTGTCAATAGGAATTGCCATCCAGAATTTCCCAGAGGGAGCTATAATTTCAATGCCCTTAAAGTCAGAGGGAATGTCTAAGGGCAGGGCCTTTTTGTACGGGGCAATGTCTGGAGTGGTTGAACCCATTGCAGCTTTGGTTACAATACTGGCTTCGGACTATATTATCGGAGCACTTCCATTTTTACTGTGTTTTGCAGCAGGAGCAATGATGTATGTGGTAGTAGAAGAACTGATACCAGAAATGGCAGCAGGAGAGCATTCCAATGGTGGAACAATTGCTTTTACGATAGGGTTTACGCTTATGCTGATATTAGATGTAGTACTGGGATAGCTTGCAAATGTTTATGCACCATGGTACTATTTTGATATCTGATTATTTCAATTTTTTTCCACATATTTTAAATTAATCATTGACAAAAGCGAACATCTGTTTTATTGTAAGATGCAGAACAAATGTTTGATACAACTGTGCAGCTTAAATTTGGCTGTCAGACAACAGGAGATATAGATTTAATGGAAAGAGAAGACAAATTAAAAGCACTGGATGCCGCCCTGGGACAGATTGAAAAGCAGTTTGGTAAGGGAGCGGTTATGAAGCTGGGTGATCCAGCACATAAATTAAATATTGAGGCTATTCCTACAGGATCACTTAGCCTCGATATTGCATTAGGTTTAGGTGGTGTACCCAAGGGTCGTATTATAGAAATATACGGACCAGAGTCCAGTGGTAAGACTACCGTTACACTGCACATGATAGCAGAGGTTCAGAAGCGTGGAGGCATCGCAGGCTTTGTAGATGCAGAGCATGCCCTGGATCCAGTATATGCTAAGAATATTGGTGTAGATATTGACAACCTCTATATTTCTCAGCCAGATAATGGGGAACAGGCTTTGGAAATAGCAGAGACTATGGTTAGATCAGGTGCACTTGATATTTTGGTTGTGGATTCAGTTGCAGCCCTTGTTCCAAAGGCAGAGATCGATGGAGAAATGGGCGACAGCCATGTTGGACTTCAGGCAAGACTCATGTCACAGGCACTGAGAAAGCTTACTGCAGTTATTTCAAAGTCAAACTGTACAGTAATCTTTATTAATCAGCTTCGTGAGAAGATTGGAGTAATGTTTGGTAATCCTGAGACTACTACTGGTGGACGTGCTTTGAAATTCTATGCATCAGTTCGTATGGATGTTAGAAGAGTTGAAGCATTGAAACTGCAGGGTGAGGTTATTGGTAACCATACTAGAGTTAAGGTTGTAAAGAACAAAGTTGCTCCTCCTTTTAAAGAGGCAGAGTTTGATATTATGTTTGGTAAGGGCATTTCCAAAGAAGGGGATATTTTGGATCTGGCTACAAGCATTGATGTCATCAACAAGTCCGGTGCCTGGTATGCATACGAGGGCAACAAGATTGGCCAGGGACGTGAAAATGCAAAGCAGTTTTTGGTAGACAACAAAGAGCTGTGTGACGAAATCGAGAAGAAAGTCAGAGAGCACTTTGAATTAGGTGTGGAAGAGTCTTAGGGAGAAGGATTCTTTCAATAATTCTATTCGATTAGAAAATGTATTAGATTAAACAATGAATCATCCTGGGCCTTGCTCAGGATGATTTGCGTATTTGGCATAAGAACATTCACAAATGAAGTGATGTGTTTTCTGCCATAAACCGAAGGAACAATAGCCAGTGACAGTAACAGATATTATTCCAATTGACAGCAAGAGAAGCAAAATATTCCTGGATGGAGAGTTTGCTTTTGCCCTATATAAGGGAGAAATATTTTCCCTATCAATTACTGTGGGTGAAAATCTGTCAGAGGATACATATAATGAAATAATTGGAACTATTCTGCCCAAGCGGTGTAAGCTGCGTGCCATGCACTTGTTAGAGAAGAAACAGTATACCAGGCACAAACTTAGGCAGAAGCTTGTGGAAGGATTATATCCCGAAGATGCAGTAGATGAAGCAATTAAGTATGTTGAGAGCTTTCACTACGTAGATGACGAACTGTATGCCAGAGACTACATTCTGTCACAGATGGCATCCAGAAGTGAGAAGGATATTCTGATGCGTCTTAAGGAACGGGGAATTGGCGAAGAGGTATTTGAAAAGGTTAAGTATGGATTAATTGA